>NZ_JBYBLQ010000019.1:0-68536 GCF_059337855.1 Stenotrophomonas maltophilia complex sp. Om-AH-Sm3
GTCCGGTTGCGGGGGCGTGAGCCGCATGGATGCGGCGACCGAGCTTACATGGACGTACTTGCAGCGTCCCCCGCAACCGGACCCACCCCGCCATCCCTCAGCAGACCAGCTGTTGCTGTTGCTGTTGCTGTTGCTCTGGCTCGTAGCAGGTGCAGGGCGCAGCCCTGCCAAGCAAACCCCACCCTATACTTGCCGCCGTGACTGCCTTCCCTGCCCTCGTTCCGCTGGATGCGCCGCTGCTGGTGGGTTACAGCGGCGGTGTCGACTCGACCGTGCTGCTGCACTGGCTGTGGCGCTGCGCACAGGCCTCCGGCACGGCGCTGCGTGCGGTGCACGTACACCATGGCCTGCAGGCCGATGCGGACGCCTGGGTGCTGCATTGCCAGCAGCAATGCGCGGCACTGGGCATTGAACTGGCCGTGCATCACGTGCAGGTCGACAAGCGCGCGGGCCTCGGCCTTGAAGGCGCGGCGCGGCAGGCACGACGTGCAGCGTTCGCCGCCGAACTGCGCGACGGCGAAACGCTGGCACTGGCGCAGCACCAGGACGATCAGGCCGAGACCTTCCTGCTTCGTGCCCTGCGCGGATCCGGCGTCGATGGCCTTGCCGCGATGTCCGCACACAGCCGCCTTGGCGAACAGCCTCTATGGCGGCCGCTGCTGGCGGTGCCACGCAGCGCACTGCTCGACTACGCGCGGCAGCACGCGCTGCGTTGGATCGAAGACCCCAGCAATGGCCACGACCACGCCGATCGCAACTTCCTGCGCCTGCAGGTGCTGCCGTTGCTGCGCCAGCGCTGGCCGCATGCGGCTGCGGCATTGGCGGGCAGCGCAATGCACTGCGGGCAGACCCGTGCTCTGCTGGACGAGGAAGACGCCGAGCTGATCGCGCACCTGGAAGTGGCACCACGCGTGCTTTCGCTGCAGCTGCTGCGCCAGGTGTCACCGGGGCGTGCCGCGCGCGTGCTGCGCGCCTGGGTGATCGGCCACGGTGCCGCCCCACTGCCGGCCACGGTACTGCAGCAGGGTCTGCACGAACTGCTGCCGGCCAGCAACGATCGCCAGGCGCGGCTGCGCTGGCACGAGCATGCTATCCAGCAATGGCGCGAGCACGCCTATCTGCTGCCCGCGCAGCTGCCATCGCTGCCCCGCGGATGGCAGGCCGAATGGGACGGGCATGCCCCCTTGCCGCTGCCCGATGGTGGCCAACTGCGCCTGCAGGGCGCCGTGGCCTTCGAACGCCCGCTTCAGGTCCGTGCACGCGTGGGCGGTGAGCGCATCATGTTGCCCGGCCGCCCGCATTCGCATGCGCTGAAGGACTGCCTGCAACGCGAGCACCTGGCCCCCTGGCGGCGCGCCCAGCTGCCGCTGATCTTCGATGGGCCCCAGCTGCTTGCCGCCGCCGACGTGGTCATCGCAGCTCCCCTGCAGGCCTGGTTGCAGGCCCACGACGCACAGCTGCAGTGGCGTCCCGGCGGCTGGTGAATTGACCCCCGCGCGCAGCCCGTCCACACTTGCCGCATGGCCAAGAAGTCCCCCGAAAACGCCTCCCCGGTCGCCCAGTTCGAGCAGTCGCTCGAATCGCTGGAGCAGCTGGTGGAGCAGATGGAAACCGGCGAGCTGAGCCTGGAAGCGTCGCTCAGTGCTTACGAACGTGGCGTCGGTCTGTACCGCCAGTGCCAGCAGGCGCTGGAACAGGCCGAACTGCGCGTGCGCCTGCTCAGCGATCCGGCGCAGCCGGAAGCATCCGAACCTTTCGATCCGCCCAGCCATGACGGCTGAGGTTCTGTTCGCGCGCTGGCGCGACCGTATCGAAAGCCAGCTCGACGCTGCCCTGCCCTCGCCTGCCGAAGCACCGCAGCGCCTGCACCAGGCCATGCGCTATTCGGTGCTGGGCGGTGGCAAGCGCATGCGCCCGCTGCTGGTGTATGCCAGCGGGCACCTGTTCGGCGCGCAGCCTGAAAGCCTTGACGCAGCGGCGATGGCCGTCGAGCTCATCCACGCCTATTCGCTGGTGCACGACGACCTGCCGGCGATGGACGATGACGCGCTGCGACGCGGCAAGGCGACCACCCACATCGCCTTCGACGAAGCCACCGCGATCCTGGCCGGTGACGCCCTGCAGACCCGCGCCTTCGGTCTGCTGGCCGATGCGCCGCTGCCGGCCACGCTGCGCGTGGCCTGCCTGCAGACCCTGGCCCACGCCTCCGGCGCTTCCGGCATGTGCGGTGGCCAGGCGCTGGACATCGACGCCACCGGCCAGCAGCAGACGCTGGCGGCACTGACCCGCATGCATGCGCTGAAGACCGGCGCGCTGATCCGCGCAGCGGTGCGCATGGGGGCGCTGTGCGGCCAGGCCCACGAATCACAGCTGGCCCAGCTGGACGGCTTCGCCGACGCGCTCGGCCTGGCCTTCCAGGTCCGCGATGACATCCTCGATGTCGAAGCCAGTTCCGAACAGCTGGGCAAGACCGCCGGCAAGGACCAGGCGCAGGACAAGAGCACCTTCCCCGCGCTGCTCGGCATGGACGGTGCGAAGGCGCAGCTGCGCGAACTGGCCGCACGCATGCAGGCTACGTTGGCCGGCCATGGCGAAGAGGCCGACGCGCTGCGCGCGCTGGCCACGCTGGCGGTGGAACGCGATCACTGATCGCTGGCGTGATGCTGCCGCCAAACAGGAACGCCCGGCAATGCCGGGCGTTCCTGTTTGCGCGTGCAGCCGGAATTACTTGACCAGGCGCAGCGCGAACGGGTAGCGGTAGGCTTCGCCGTTGTTGGCCTTCACGGCGGCGATGATGCAGAACACCAGGTTCAGGATGCCGACGATCGGCGCCAGGATGCCGCCGATGATCACGATGGTCAGCACGATGCAGATCAGCATCGCGATGGTGATGGTGATCTGGAAGTTCAGCGCTTCCTTGGCCTGGTCTGTCACGAAGGACTTGCTGGCGTCATCCTTGTTGATCAGCCAGATGATCAGCGGGCCGATGAACCAGGTGAAGATGCCCAGCAGGTGCGCGGCCAGCGCCATCGTGCGCTGGTCGGCCGGGGCATTGGTGGTTGCCGGCGGCGGCGGGACGTTATCGAATTCACTCACGACAAAACTCCTTTTCATTGGGTGGTCTTGACCCACCAGCACCAAGCTGGATGCGTCAGGCGGGCATAGCTTACGCCATCGATACCATCAATCATTACCGGCAATGGTCATCCGCCCCAGCAGGATCGAGCCGGTCCGGATGTGCGAGCGCGGGTCGACGTCGCTGCCGACCGCCTCGATGCTGCTGAACATCTCGCGCAGGTTGCCGGCGATGGTGATGCCGTCCACCGGGTACTGGATCTCGCCGTTCTCGACACGGAAGCCGCCGGCGCCGCGCGAATAGTCGCCGGTCACCCCGTTCACACCCTGCCCCATCAGCTCGGTCACCAGCAGGCCGTCACCCATCTGCCGGGCGATCTCTTCGAGCGAGCCGGCATTGGCCGCCAGCTGCAGGTTGTGCACGCCGCCAGCATTGGCGGTGGTCTGCAGGCCCAGCTTGCGCGCCGAATAGCTGCCCAGCACATAGCGCTGCAGCACGCCGTCACGGACCAGCGCCGAGGCACGGGTGGCCACGCCGTCGCCGTCGAAGGCGGCCGAGCGCAGGCCGCGGCGCAGGTGCGGCAGTTCGTCAATCTGCATCCACTCCGGGAACAGGCGCTGGCCGACGCTGTCCAGCAGGAAACTGGCCTGGCGGTACAACGCGCCGCCGGACACTGCCGACAGCAGGTGGCCGACCAGGCTGCGCGCCACTTCCGGGGCGAACAGCACCGGCATGCTGCCAGTGGCCAACGAACGCGGCTGCAGGCGGGCCACGGTGCGCTCGGCGGCGCGGCGGCCGACCAGACCCACGTCTTCCAGGTCCCCCTGCGCCAGCGCGCTGGTGTACCAGCCATCGCGCTGCATGCCGTCGCCCTGCCCGGCGATCAGCGCGCAGCCGATAGAATGGTGGGTGCCGCGCTCACGGCCGAAGAAGCCGTGCGAATTGGCGTACACCGACAGGCTCTGCATGCTCGACACGGAAGCGCCATCGGAATTGCGGATCTGCGCATCGGCCTCGCGGCCAGCGGCCTCGCAAGCCAGGGCCAGGTCCACCGCCTCATCGGCCTGCAGCGCCCACGGGTGCCAGCCATCCAGGTCCGGGAAGTCGGTGGCCATCAGTGCGGCCTCGGCCAGGCCGGCGGCCGGGTCATCCTCGGTATGCCGTGCGATCGCGCAGGCCTGCTCGACCGTAGCGGCCAGGCTGGCCTCGTTCAGGTCGCCAGTACTGGCACTGCCCTTGCGCTGCCCGAAATAGACGGTCACGGCGATGCCACGGTCACGGGTGGACTGCACGGTCTCGACCTCGCCGAGGCGGACATTGACCTCCAGGCCGCGGTCCTCGCTGCAGCTGACCTCGGCCTGGCTGGCGCCCAGCGCGCGGGCGCGGTCGAGCAGCTGCTGGGAGAGGTCGGCCAGCCGTTCCAGCCGGGCCAGGCTGTCGTCGCCGACGGCCACTTCAGGGGCGATCACGTTCAATGCTTTATCCTGTACGGGTTGGGCCCGGCATCACGCCGGGCGACTTTTTTTGAAATCAGGTAGGGACGATGCGCGGACGCGACGAAGAAACCGGTGAATTCCACGACAAGAGCCGCAGCCAGAACCGGCGCGATGCACTCGACGTGCTGGCCCTGGGTGAGAAGCTGGTGTCGCTGACCCCGGCCCAGCTGGCGCGCCTGCCGATTCCGGAAGACCTGCTGCCGCACATCGCCGAGTGCAAGCGCATCACCGCCCATATCGCCCACAAGCGCCAACTGGCGTTCCTGGCCAAGCACATGCGCCGCGAAGAAGAGGCCACGCTGGATGCGATCCGCGATGCGCTGGACGCCAACAGCGAAACCGGCCGCCGCGAAGTGGCGATGATGCACCGCGTGGAAGACTGGCGCGACCGCCTGCTGGCCGAGGGTGACAAGGCGCTGGCCGCTCTGCTCGATGACTATCCGCAGGCCGACCGCCAGCAGCTGCGCACGCTGGTACGCAACGCGCAGGCCGAGAAGGCCAGGAACAAGCCGCCGCGCGCTTATCGCGAGATCTTCCAGGTGCTGCGCGGCCTGATGCTGCCGGCCGCGCTGGGCCTGAAGGCCGGCGCCGAAGACACCGACCACATCGGGACCGGCGAAGCCGACGAGGACTGAGTCCGCGCCGGCCCGGGCGGTTGCTGTGGCCATCGCCACGCTCAGGCCTGGGTACCGCCGACGGTGATGCCCTCGATCAACAGCGAGGGCTGGCCGACCCCCACGGGCACGCTCTGCCCGTCCTTGCCGCAGATGCCCACGCCCTCGTCCAGGGCCAGGTCATTGCCGACCATGCGCACCTTCTGCATGGTTTCCGGGCCATTGCCGATCAGGGTCGCGCCCTTCACCGGCGTGGTGATGCGGCCGTCCTCGATCAGGTAGGCCTCGGTGGCCGAGAACACGTACTTGCCACTGGTGATGTCGACCTGGCCACCGCCGAAGTTGACCGCGTACAGGCCCTTCTTCACCGAACGGATCATCTCCTGCGGATCGTGCTCGCCGGCGCGCATGTAGGTGTTGGTCATGCGTGGCATGGTCAGGTGCGCGAACGATTCACGGCGCCCGTTGCCGGTCGGGGCCATGCCCATCAGCCGCGCATTGAGGCTGTCCTGCATGTAGCCGACCAGGATGCCGTCCTCGATCAGCGTGGTGCACTGGCTGGGGTGGCCTTCATCGTCGATGTTCAACGAACCGCGGCGGCCGTCGAGGGTGCCGTCGTCGACGATGGTCACCCCCGGTGCCGCCACACGCTCGCCGATGCGGCCGGCGTAGACGCTGGTGCCCTTGCGGTTGAAGTCGCCTTCCAGGCCGTGGCCGACCGCTTCGTGCAGCAGCACGCCCGGCCAACCCGGGCCGAGCACCACCGGCATCATGCCGGCCGGCGCCGGCACTGCTTCCAGGTTCACCAGCGCCTGGCGCAGCGCTTCCTGGGCGAGGGCTTCGGGGCGGCCGCTGGCAAACAGGTCTTCGTAGCCATAACGGCCACCGCCACCGGCATAGCCGGACTCGCGGCGGCCGTTGTGCTCGACGATCACCTGCACATTCAGGCGTACCAGCGGACGCACATCGGCCGCCAGCACACCGTCGCTGCGGGCGATCAGCACCGTATCGACGCCGCCGGACAGGCTCACCATCACCTGCCTCACGCGCGGGTCGGCGGCACGCAGGTAACCATCCAGGCGCTTGAGCACCTCGACCTTGGCTTCGTTGCCGATACCATCGATCGGGTCCAGCGCTGGGTACAGTGCGCGCGCATTGCCGCGCAGCAGCGATCGCCCGGACTGCGCACCGCCCTCACGCGAGATCGCGCGCGCCGACTGCGCCGCCGCCAGCAGCGCGTCGGCATGGATGTCATCGGAGTACGCAAATCCGGTCTTCTCGCCGGAAATCGCACGTACGCCCACGCCCTGCTCGATGGAATGGGCACCGTCCTTGACGATGCCGTCTTCCACGCTCCAGCTCTCGCGGCGGGCGTGCTGGAAATAAAGGTCGCCGAAGTCGACACCGGGGCCGAGCAACTGGCCGAAGGTGCGCTCCAGGCCAGCGGTATCCAGGCCGCCGGGGCGAAGCAGGCGGTCTTGGGCAAGCGTCAGGGCGATATCAGTCATGGTTTCGATCTGGGGGTGCGGGGGCGCTCAGGCAAGCCCCGTGAACAGGGAACCGCGCTCAGCGCGAGCGCGGCAGGTCGGTGACGGTCGGCGGAATGCCCGGTGCAGACGCCGGCTCGGGCGGTGATGGGGACTTGTCGCGGCTGCGCTCGATCACTTCCACCTTCGGCTCCTTCCATGGACCGGTCACCTTGTAGGTTCGGGCGCCAATCTCGCCCAGCGGCTTGGACAATACCGCATTGGTGGCCGCGCCCAGCGCGGCCCCCACCGGGCCGCCGGCCACCGCACCGACCACGGTCAGCAGGTTGCCCGCGCGCGGGTTGACGTCGATGGTCTGGTCGAACCGCTGGTTGCGCAGGTCGGCCTGGCCACGGATGGTGATGTTGGCCGCCGGGCCTTCGATCAGCACCTTGTCGGTGCGCGCCATGCCCTGGCCGAACTGCATGCTGCCGTCGATCTGGTTGAACGCGAAGCCCTTGGAGAAAAAGTCGCGGAAGTCGAACATCAGGCGCCGCGGCAGCTGCGCGACGCTGAGCAGGCCCAGCACGCGGCCGGCGCCTGGCTCCAGCTCCAGCAGCTGGCCATTGCGCGCGTGCAGGTCGAGGCTGCCCTGCAGGTTGCCCAGCTGGAAGTCCGACGGGCCTCCGCTCCACGAGGCCTGCAACTGCGCCTGGCCGGAACCGCCGCGCAACTGGCCGCCGTAATCAAGATTCTGCATCAACCCACCCAGATCCTCGCTGCGCACCTGTGCGGTCAACTCGGTACGGGCACCACCGGTCCGGCCCAGCCAGCGACCGCTGATGTCGATCTCCTGGTCCGGCGCACGGAAACGCAGCGCATCCACGTTCAGGCCATTGGCCAACGGTCGCGTGCGCAGCACCGCCTGGCCCAGCACCACCTTGCCGAACTTCAGGTCGGCAATGTCCAGCGCGAACGGCGGCAGCTTGGCCGGGTCCATGTCGTTGGCACCGGCCTGTACCCGCGCCGGTGCAACCGGCGCGCCCGGTGCCGCCGGCAGTGACTGCCAGTGCACGCGGTCAAGCTGGCCACTGATCGTGCCACCGTCCGCATTGGGGACGGTCAGGCGTCCGGCCAGCGACGGGCCGTCCAGCCGCACATCCAGTGCCTGTGGGCCCGGGTGCAGCTGCAGCCGGGTCTGCTCGAACACGCCGCCGATCAGCTTCAACTGGCCAACCTGCACGTCCACCGCTCGCAGCGGCATCGCATCGTCGTCCCCGCCACCCCGCGCCAGGCCGATCCACTCCAGCGCATCCAGCGTCGCGCTGCGGCCATTGACCGTCAGCCCGCTCGGCGGCGGCTCACGATCAACATGATCACTGCCCAGCGTGACCTGCACGCCGGTCTGGTTGTTGTGGCTGCGTGCGGCCAGGGCCAAGCGCTGGCCGAAGGCCACATCGATGCGGCCGGCGCCCATCGGCAACTGCGCGGCCACCGTGGTCGCCAGCGGTTCGGCGGCCGGCTTGTCCAGCGGTGCCGGCAGGTCCAGCCGGGTGCCGACCAGGTCCGAACTCAACCGCAGTTCACTCGGCGGCGCGGGCGCGCCCGGGGCCACCTTGGGCAGGTTGACCGCGATGGTCCACGCAGAAGTGCCGGTGATGTAGGGCTTGAGCCAGGTCATTTCCGGTGCGCGGTCGATCAGCACGCCGGCATCAAGGCGGGCCGTCAGCTGCGATTCGAAGGCGCGCGTGCTGTCGTGCACGTAGCCGCCGGCACGCAGGCTCAGCCGTCCTTCCTGGCCGAGGTGGCGTACCGCCAGGTCCTCGGCGCCGAAACCGCCATTGCTGTAGCGCGCCTGCCCGTGCATGTTGTCAAAGGCCAGCTGGAAGCGCTTGTCGACCAGCTTCACGCCGGCCAGATCGACCGTGCCCTGCAGGTGGCCCTCGCCCTCGTCCTGATGCAGCGGCTGCAGCAGATCGAAGGTCACATGGGCCGGACCACTGGCGACCAGGTTGTCCAGCGTATCGCCGTAATCCTTGTGCAACGGGCTCTGGCGCAGCATCGCCAGCAGCTTGCCGGCCTCGCTCGGCGCGTCGGCACGTACGTACAACGGCTGGTGCCCGAAGTCCGGAATGCCCGCTTCGAATTTCTGTACCGCCACGCCGGCAAGATCACCCCGTCCACGCATGTCGAAGCCAGGGCCGATGAAGGCGATGTCGGCGTCGACCTGGCTCATCAGCGGCCAGTCGTGCTGGAAGCGGATGTCGCCATTGCTGATGTGGCCGGTGGCCTCGAAGCGGCCATCATTGTTGTCGAACGGCCAGTCGTCCAGGTCACCGGTGACCAGGCCGACACCACCACGCACCTGGCCGCCGGCCAGTGCCATGTCCAGCCAGTCGGTGGCGCCCTTGCTCATCTTGGAGTGGATCCAGAAGCGCTTGGCCGCCGTCATCGGCACGTCGTCCAGCTTCGCGGCCAGCTGCAGCCACGGCCGCGTACCGTCGCCCTGGAACCAGACGCCGCCGCGCACGTCGGCCGCGTAGTCGGTGCCTTCCACGCGCATCGCCGGCGTTCCGATCCGCCAACCGCCGCCCTCGTCGCGCCACCCCACGACCTGTCCGGCCAGATGCAGGTCATGCCGCACGCCAAAGCCGGTCGGCCAATCGAACTGCAGCTGCCGTTGCGGCTGCAGCTGCAGGCTGAAGCCATCGGCGTCGCCTTCAAAGCGCCCGCCCAGGCCGCGCAGGCCGGGCGAGTTGCCCACGCTGGCGAAACCCAGCGACTGCAGTTCACCCTGCGCCCACAGGGGGCCATCGTGTTCGCCCGACAGCTGCAACGCGCGCACGTCCAGCTGCGGCCTGGACAGGAACAGCCAGCGCCGCAGACCCGGCTCAAGGCGATCACTCAGAGCCAGCGCACGCAGTGCGATGCCGGCCTGCACCGCACCGGCGTTCACCCGCAGCTGCTTGCCGACCTGCAGCTGCAGGCCATCGAGCTGCTGTGCGCCATCTTCGGTCTTCAGGCGCAGGCGCGGCACCTGCAACGCCCAGCCATCGGCCTGGCGCTGCCAGCGCAGGCGGGCCTGCAGCCGCTGCAGCTGCAGCTGCGGCGCTGCCACGCCGGGCATCGGTGCACCGTCGACGCGCACGTCCCGCAGGTCCGAATCGGTGGTCAGCGCGACCGGCGCGAAATCACGCAGGGTCAGCCACAGGTTCAGCTCGCCCTTGCCCTCGCGCAGGCGCACGCCGCCGGCCGCCAGCAAGGGCGACCAGGCATGGAAATCGACCGGGTCGGCACCCAGCCAGGCCTGGCCGTTGCCGCGCATGCGGTCCACGTCCAGTACCGCGGTCAGCGGCAGCGCTTCGGCCTGCGCCCAGGCGCGTACACCCACGCGCAGGCGATCACCATTGACCCGCATGCGCAGGTCGATGCGCGGCAGCGTGGTGTCGATGCCGATCCCCGGCGCGTGCACGCCCAGGCGGCCGCCGATCACCTGCAGCTCGCCGAGCCGGCGCAACGCATCCAGCGGATCCCCCCCGTTGTCGGATTGCGGCAACCCGCGCACCGACCAGCGTCCGTCTTCGCCCTGCTGCAGGTCCAGCTCCAGGCCACGCAGGCGCAGTTCGGTCAGCGAGCGCCCAGGCAGCAGCCCGCTGTACATCGATACCAGCACCTCGGCCTCGCCGATCGCCAGGCCCTGTCCGGCGCCGATGCGCAGGCCCTTCAGCTGCAGCAGCGGGCCACGACGGGTCCAAGCCGTCTGCAGCTGCTCGAAACGCACTGGCTGGCCGGCCCGCTCACTCAGCCAGGCGGCGATCCTGTCGGGATGACGCTCGGCCAGCGGCAGCAGTTGGCTGAAGGTACCCACCAGCAGTGCAAGCCCGACCAGGCCTACCGCACAGGCGGCAATGAAATGACGGCGGATCCTTCGCAGTCGCAGGCGCGGCGGCGCGCTCATCGGCCACCGCCGGCCTGCAGCCGGCGAGGATCAGAGCAGAACGACATCGAATTGCTCCTGCAGGTACTGCTCGTCCGCCTGGAAGCGGATGCTCTTGCCGAGGAACTCTTCCAGCTCGGCCACCGCCGAGGATTCCTCATCGGTGATGCGCGCGACCACCTTGGTCGATGCGATCACCAGCAGGCGCGCGGCATCGAACTGGCGCACGGCACGGGTGATCTCGCGGAAGATCTCGTAGGTCACCGTCTCGGTGGTCTTGATGCTGCCGCGGCCACTGCACTGCGGGCAGGTCTCCGACAGCTGGCGCTCCAGGCTTTCCACCGTGCGCTTGCGGGTCATCTCCACCAGGCCCAGCGGCGAGAAGTCGTACACCGTGGTCTTGGCATGGTCGCGGGCCAGCGCCTTTTCCAGCGTGCGCAGCACCTGACGGCGATGCTCTGCATCATCCATATCGATGAAGTCGATGATGATGATGCCGCCCAGGTTGCGCAGCCGCAGCTGACGCGCCACTGCCTGCGCCGCTTCCAGGTTGGTGCGGAACACCGTCTCTTCCAGGTTGCGCTGGCCGAGGAACGAGCCGGTATTGACGTCGATGGTGGTCATCGCCTCGGTCTGGTCGATCACCAGGTAGCCACCGGACTTGAGCGGCACCTGCTTGTCCAGCGCGCGGCCGATCTCGTCTTCCACGCCGAACATGTCGAAGATCGGGCGGTCGCCGGAATACAGCTCCAGCTTTTCGGCCAGCACCGGCATGTACTTGGCGACGAAGGCCTGCAACTGGCCGAACGTCTCCTTCGAGTCCACCTTCACCTTGTCCACGTCCTTGCGGATCAGGTCGCGCACGGACCGCAGCGGCAGGCTCAGGTCTTCATAGATGATGCTGCACGACGGCGCTTCGCGGCCGCGGCGCTCGACCACGTTCCACACGCGCGACAGGTAGGCGATGTCCTCGGCGATGGCCTCGGCCGGCTGCCCTTCGGCGTTGGTCCGCACGATGTAGCCGTAGCCACCGTGCTGCGCCGACAGTTCGGTCACCAGCGCCTTCAGGCGGGCGCGCTCGGTTTCGTCTTCGATGCGCGCCGACACGCCCACCACCTTGGACTGCGGCAGCAGCACCATGTAGCGCGAGGGAATGCTGATCTGCGTGGTCAGGCGCGCGCCCTTGGTGCCGATCGGGTCCTTCACCACCTGCACCACGATGTCCTGGCCGTCACGCAGCAGCTCGACGATCGGCACGCTGGCCGGGGGTGGCAGGGTGGTGTTCTCGGTGTCGGCGCTGGCCACCGGCGCCGGCCGCACCACGTCGTTGGCGTGCAGGAACGCCGCGCGCTCCAGGCCGACTTCGACGAAGGCGGCCTGCATGCCGGGCATGACCCGCTGCACCTTGCCCTTGTAGATGTTGCCGACCACGCCACGGCGCCAACCGCGCTCGATGTGAAGTTCCTGCAGCATGCCGTTTTCGATCACCGCGACACGGGTCTCGCGCGGGGTCACATTGACCAGGATTTCCTCAGACATCGGCAGCCTCCCTGGCGGCATCGGCAGTGGGGACCGGCACGCCACAGCGCGCCAGCAGACGATCGGTATGCAGCAGCGGCAGCCCCATCACGCCGGAGTAGCTGCCGGAAAGGTGTTCGATCCAGCGTTCGGCCCCACCCTGGATGGCGTAGGCGCCGGCCTTGTCCAGCGGCTCGCCGGTGGCGACATAGGCGGCGATGTCGGCGGCATCGATCGGGGCGAAGGTCACTTCGGAAATGACCAGCTCGCTGTCCAGGCCGCCCGCGCCGACCACCACCACGGCGGTCATCACCTGGTGGGTGCGCCCGGCCAGCCGCGCCAGCATCGCCCGCGCGTCAGCGGCATCGACCGGCTTGCCGAAGACCTCGCCGTCCAGGACCACCTCGGTATCCGAACCAAGCACCCGCGCCTGCGGGTCGTCGGCCAGCACCCGGGCCAGCCCGGCGCGCGCCTTGTCGGCGGCGACCCGGCATACATACTGTTCGGCGCTTTCAGTGGCCGCGCGCTGCTCGACGACCTCCAGGTCAAGGGCCTGGAAGGGGCGTCCGAGTCGGGCCAGCAGCTGGTTGCGTCGGGGGGAGCGGGAAGCAAGATAGAGCATCGGCACAGCATAACCTGAGGCCGCCACCTGAATCGTCGGCAACCCGTTACGGAACGCGTACAACCCCGAACAGGCTCACAGCGCGTTCATCGCTACGACACCACCCTCACCGGCACAACAAGGAGATCCCATGCGCCTGACCGCCACCCCGCTGCTGCTTGCCCTGTCCCTCGCCCTTGGAACCTCGATGACTGCTCATGCCGCTCCGTCGTCGCCGTCGATCGCCGCCGCGGCCGAAGGCACCCTGCTGAACATCTCGGCCAACGCCGAGGCCACCCGCGTGCCGGACGTCGCCACCCTGTCGGCCGGTGTGGTCACCCAGGCCGCCGACGGCAACAGCGCGATGCGCCAGAACGCCCAGCAGATGGACAAGGTGCTGGCCGCGATCAAGGCCGCCGGCATCGCCGAGCGCGACGTGCAGACCAGCGGCGTCAGCCTCAACCCGCAGTACCGCTATGCTGACAATGAGGCACCGAAGATCACCGGCTACCAGGCCAGCAACACGGTCAGCCTGAAGGTCCGCGACATCGCCAAGCTCGGCAAGGTGCTCGACGCGCTGGCCGCGCAGGGGGCCAACCAGATCAACGGTCCGCAGTTTGAGATCGACCAGCCCGAACCGGTCTATGACGAAGCCCGCCTGGCCGCCCTGAAGAAGGCCCAGGCCCGCGCCCAGACCTATGCCAGATCGCTGGGCCTGCAGGTGCGCCGCATCGTCAGCATCTCTGAAAACAGCAACGGCGGTTTCCGCCCGATGCCGATGATGCGCACCATGGCCGCCGGTGCGGCGATGGACAAGGCTACCCCGGTCGCACCGGGTGAATCGACCGTCTCGGTCAACCTGGACGTGGTGTTCGAACTGGGCCGCTGATCGCGCCCGGCACGGCCGACGCAGGCGGGTCCCGCAGGGGCCCGCCTTTTTCGTGTATTCCGGCGGCGTTGGCTGAAGGCCAGCCCAACGCGCATGCCCCTGCCTCTAGGCAGTGGCCGCCATGCCGCGCTACTGATGGACTGCCAGCCGCGTGCGGCAACCCCGCCACGGACCCTGGTGCGTTGAGGACTTCGTCACTGGCATGGAGGTGGATCATGGTTCGTACCTATCCCGTTGCATCCCCGCACTTCGACCCCGCCCGCGTAGCCGCCTGGAGTGCAGCGATCGCCCTGCACCTGCTGGCCTTCCTGTTGCTGCTCATCCCTGCGACCTACCAGGCCGTGCAGGCCCCGCGTGAAAAGACGCCGGTCCGGCTGATCGAGAAGATCCCGCCACCGCCGGCGCCGCCGGTTCCGGTCCCGCCAAAAGAGATCGTCCAGGTGGTACCGAAGCCGCGGACGCAGCCGGTGGTACCGCCACTGCCCGCACCCACCGCGACCGTGGAAGAGACCCAGGGCATCGCATTGCCGGCCGCCGAACCGGCTCCGCCGCAGCTGGCGCCCAGCATCGACACTTCCACCCCGTTGGCCGGCGCCCAGCTGCAGTACCGCAGCGCTCCGCCGCCGACCTATCCGATCCAGTCCCTGCGCAACCACGAACAGGGCACGGTGCTGTTGCGGGTGGAAGTGGACACCCGTGGCCAGCCGGTCGCGGTCAGCGTCGAGCGCAGCAGCGGCTCGCGCAACCTGGACCAGGCCGCCCGCCAGCAGGTGCTCAAGCACTGGCGCTTCGAGCCTGCCCAGCGTGACGGCGTGGCGGTTCCGGCCATCGGCATGGTGCCGGTGCAGTTCTCGCTGCCGGACTGAGCGTCCCACCGGCCCGGCCTTGCGCCGGGCCGGCCACTGCCATTGCCCGGCAAATGCGGACATGCCAGGGGCAAGCGTTACTGATTAAGCAAAAATTCACGACTTCGTCACCTGCTGGAAACCTAGATTGGCGCGTCCCGGTATCGATCCGGCGACAGCCCTCAACGCTACGGTTTTCCAGTTAGGAGAGAAGCTGTGAAACACCCGATCCAACGGCCCGCCAGCCGCCGCCGCACCACCCTGGCATCGTCCATCACCCACATCCTCACCGGCGGCGCCCTGCTGCTGGCCGGCGCCGTCGCTTCCTCCTCCGCCTTCGCGCAGGAAAAAGCCACCAACCTCGACCGCATCACGGTCACCGGCTCCAACATCCCCCGCACCAACACCGAGACGCCGTCCCCGGTGCAGGTGGTGAGCCGCCAGGAGATCGACCGCAGTGGCAAGGCCACGCTGGCCGAGTACCTGCAGACGATCACCGCCGATGGCGCCGGCTCCATTCCCAAGACCTTCGGCAACGGCTTCGCCGGTGGCGGCGCCGGCATCTCGCTGCGCGGCCTCGGTGCGGGCTCGACGCTGGTGCTGTTGAATGGCCGCCGCATGGCGACCTACGGCCTGGCCGACGACGGCCAGAAGGTGTTCACCGACCTCAGCACCATTCCGCTCGATGCCGTCGAGCGCGTGGAAGTGCTCAAGGACGGCGCCTCGGCGATCTATGGCTCCGACGCCATCGCCGGCGTCGTCAACATCATCCTGCGCAGCGACTTCGAAGGTGCGATCCTGCGTGCGTCCTACGGCCTGTCCGGTGACAGCGACGGCGATACCAAGAAGGCCACCCTGACCGCCGGTACCGGCGACCTGTCCAAGGATGGCTGGAACGCATTCTTCAGCCTGGATGTCGGCAAGTCCGACGCGATCAAGATCAGCGACCGCAAGAACCGCAAGTGGATCGGTACCGGCGACACGCGCCAGTGGGGCTATGACGCTACCGACGCACAGTTCCTCGGCGGCGCCTACCTCAGCGGCCGTACCAACGGCGGCGTCGGCCCGAACGGCTCGGTGTTCAACAATGATGCGCCGTCGCCGCATCTGGTCGCCCTGCCGGGCTGCGCCAACCTGAGCTCCATTCCGGGCCAGACCGAGGCCTCTTCGGCGGCCCAGGGCTGCCTGTGGGATCCGGCCCAGCAGTTCCGTGACCTGACCCCCGAAGAGAAGTACATCAACGTATTCGGCCGTGCGAGCTTCGCCTTCGGTGAAGGCGGCGAGGTCTACACCGAGATCGGCTACTCGAAGAAGGAAACCATCTTCAGCAATACCCCGTCGGGTGTTTCCGGCGGCTGGGGCTTCCCCGGCGGCCCGAAGAACGCCAGCAGCGGTGACGGCGCGACGATGCTCTATGCCGGCCATCCGGACAACCCGCTGCCGTATGCGGCGCGCCTGCGCTACAGCGCGTGGGACGTCGGCCCGCGCGTGACCAACAATACCAACGAGTTCAACCGCTTCCTGGTCGGCGTCAAGGGCAACTGGGGCGACTGGAGCTATGACACCGCCTACCTGCATTCGGGCACCGACCTGGTCAACAAGCGCACCGGCTTCCTGCGTTACAGCTCGGTGCTGTGCGCGCTGGGCAATCCGAACTGCGCCGGTGGTACCTGGCGCATCGGCGACAACGCCAACCTGAACTCGCAGGCACTGTACGACTACATCTCGCCGACCATCAGCGCGCGTGCCAAGTCGAGCCTGGACATGTTCGACTTCACCGTGTCGCGCAGCCTGGCCGACCTCAAGGGGGGGCCGCTGGGCCTGGCGATCGGTACCGAGTGGCGCAAGACCAGCAACAGCCTGACCCCGCAGACCTACACCGACCAGGGTGACATCATCGGCCTGGGCTATTCGGCCTACGACGGCACCCAGAACGTGTACGCCGGCTACGTCGAACTGTCGGCACCAGTGCTGGAACAGCTGGAACTGTCCGGCGCCGTGCGTTACGACAAGTACGAAAGCGGTGAAGGCAAGGCCACGCCGAAGCTGGGCGTGAAGTGGACCCCGGCCGACTGGATCGCACTGCGCGCCAGCTACGCCGAAGGCTTCCGTGCGCCGAACCCGGCCGAGAACGGTGACGGTGGCCTGGCCGCTTTCTCCAACGCACGTGATCCGGTGCGTTGCGCCATCGATGCCGACGAGTGCACACCGCGCTCGATCGCGATCATCACCCGCCCGAACAAGGACCTGAAGCCGGAAGAGTCCAAGAGCTACTCGGTGGGCCTGGTGCTGCAGCCGACCTCGACCACCTCGATGACCGTCGATGCCTGGCAGATCAAGCGCACCAACGAGATCGTGCAGGGCAACACCGCAGCTGCCATTCTGGCCGGCAACGTGCTGCGTGACTCCAACAACATCGGTGGCGTGCCCAACTCGGGCAGCATCCTGGCCGTCAACACCGGCTACGTGAACGCCAGTTCGTCGCGAGTCCGCGGTATCGACACCGATATCCGCCAGACCTTCGATATCGGCCCGGGCCAGCTCGAACTGGACCTGCAGTGGAGCCACATCCTGAAGTTCGAGCGCACCGAAGGCGATGAGACCGTCGACTATGCCGGCACGCACGGCAACTGCGACGTGACCAACTGCATCGGTACGCCGAAGGACAAGATCAACTTCGGCACCACCTGGAAGCAGGGTGCGTGGAGCGTGAGCGGTGTTGCCAACTACATCAGCAAGATGGACAACACCGACAAGCGTGGCGGCGACTACCAGGCGTTCTACGAGGATGGCACGCCGGTGACGAAGATCTCTTCGTTCACCACCTTCGACCTGTCCGGCCGCTGGAACATCACCGACGCCTTCGAACTCAATGCCTCGGTGGCCAACGTGTTCGACCGCATCGCACCGCTCGATCCGACCACCTACGGCGGCGTGAACTACAACCCGATGCACTTCTCCGGTGCACTGGGCCGTTACTTCACCGTTGGCGCCAAGTACACGTTCAAGTAATCCTGCAGCAGCGTCACCTGCAAAGGCCCGGGCCAACACCCGGGCCTTTGCTTTTTCAATGCCACCCGGCATTGTGGAGCCAGCGTCAGCCGAACAACCATAGCCAGGCCATCCAGCAGATCAGCAGAACCGTAGCGGCGGTGAGGCTCCAGAAGCAACATTGGTACAGACGCCGTTCGGCGACCTCCGAATTGAGATCATCACGAGCGGACTGCAGCCCCTTCTGCAACGTCACCTTCTCCTTCCTCAGATCAGCAGCGACCCTCTGTACGCCGGCAAGCAGCTCCTCGCTCTGCTTCAGCTGGGCAGCTAGCCTGCCGTGGCTCTCCTCCAGTGCAAGACTGCGTGCACCCGCCCCTGCCACCTCGGACTGCAGCAGGGCTTCCCGCTCGCTCAACACCTGCAGTTCCTCTTGCTGGCTGCGCACCAGCGCCTCCAGATAATCGTTGCTGCTGGGATTGCTGAGGACCATCGCCTGCAGGAATCCACGCTCGCTTTCCAGCAAGCGCTTGATCCTGTCGAGGTATCGAGCTTCCTCCACATCACTGGTTTCGTCCTCGGGAATGGTGTAGCCGTAGATCGGCACCCTGCCGATATCCACTTCGATCACTGCAATGCCCAGTTGCCGGAGGCCATCCTGTTTTGCAGCATCCACAGCATGTGATCGCCTGACCTCAAGCAGGAACTTCCCGTCCCACTTGGAACCCAGATCATCCTCGCTGGTGAACTCGACATACAGATCTGCCCGATAATCCCCCCTTCCCGGCACCTGCCACTCCTGCTCCACCCGGGAGATCGAGATTCTCGATTCACGCCAGCGACGAGGCCCTTTTCCGGTAGGAAGCGACAGAACCAGCTGCACATGGTCCAGCCGACTGAAAGCCTCCTTGAACAACAGATGCTGCAGCGATTCGCCTCCCGCTGCCGCTCCGCCCTTCACGCCGTCGATATATGCGAAGTACCACGACCGCCCCTTCATCACGTGCTTCACTGGGCGACGATGACCTGCACGATGCGTTGAGAAATAGCGATCTCCCGTGGGTTCTCCACCATAATCCCTGTTGCGACGGTGGCCCACGGCCTGCGCCGTAACGTACTCGGTTCCATCGGGAGTGAGAAAGGCCCGCGATTTGGTCATGGGGTGCGCGCTCATAAAGGGAAGCCCACTATGCCAACCTTCCATCGCACTCGATGAGATGGATAAGATCGATGACGCGAATGCAACTGCTGCAACCCCCGGCCGAAAGGCCGATGGGATGACCGCAAGGGAACCAAAGCATGCCCTCGTCCAACCAACGTCTCGGCCTGCCCGCGTTGACTGCACTGGTAGTCGGCTCGATGGTCGGCGCCGGCATCTTCTCATTGCCGCAGAACGTTGCCCGCAGTGCCGGCCCGGCCGCCGCGATGATCGGCTGGGCGCTGAGCGGTGCGGGCATGCTGATGCTGGCCTTCGTGTTCCAGGCCCTGGCCAACCGCCGTCCGGACCTGGACACCGGCATCTACGCATATGCACGCGAAGGCTTCGGCAACTACATCGGCTTCTCCGCGGCGTGGGGCTACTGGGTCGCTTCGGTACTGGGCAATGCCAGCTTCTTCGTGCTGATCTTCAGCGGCCTGGGCCATTTCATGCCAGTGTTCGGCGAAGGCAACACGCCAGCCGCAGTGGCCGCTTCGTCCGTACTGTTGTGGACCGTCCACCTGCTGGTGCTGCGCGGCCTGCGCACAGCAGCCATCGTCAACGGCCTGGTGACAGTGGCCAAGCTGCTGCCCATCGCACTGTTCCTGGTGCTGGCCGCCGGCGCGTTCCGCATGGAGGTGTTCCGCGCCGACTTCTTCGGCACGCCTGCGCTCGGCGACCTCGGCCAGCAACTGCGCGGCATGATGCTGGTCACCGTGTGGGTGTTCATCGGCATCGAAGGCGCCAGCATCTATTCGCGGCGAGCCGCGCGCCGTGCCGACGTCGGCCGTGCCACGGTGATCGGTTTCCTGGGGGTCTGGCTGCTGCTGGTCCTGGTCAGCCTGCTGTCGATGGGCGTGCTGTCGCAGGCCGAACTGGCCGGGCTGCCCAATCCGTCGATGGCCTACGTGCTGCGCGCCATCGTCGGCGAATGGGGCGCGACGGTGATCATCGCCGGTTCGATCATTTCGGTGCTGGGCGCGCTGCTGGCCTGGGTGCTGCTGTGTGCCGAAGTGCTGTATGCCGCCGCTGGCGACGGCACGATGCCCGCCTTCCTGGGACGCGAGAATGCGCGTGGCGTGCCGGCCAATGCATTGTGGTTGAGCAACGGGCTGATCCAGCTGTTCCTGCTGTTGGTGCTGTTCAATGCGGGCAGCTACACCGGCCTGGTGCTGCTGGCCGCATCGATGAGCCTGGTGCCCTACTTCCTGTCCACCGCGTTCGGCGTGCAACTGGCTTGGCGCGGGCAGTCCTACGCGGGTGAGCCACGCGAGCGCTGGCGCGATTTCGTCGTCGCGCTGCTGGCCAGCGCCTACGCGCTGTGGCTGGTGTATGCCGGCGGCCTGAACAACCTGCTGCTGTCGGTGCTGCTGTACGTGCCCGGCGTTGTTCTGTTTGCGCAGACCCGGCGCCAGCGCGGCGAGCCGGTTTTCACGCGCTGGGAGTGGGCGCTGTTCGGCGCGATCCTCGCAGTAGCGATCGCCACGCTGGCAGCGTTCTGGAAGGGCCGGATCACGCTGTAGCGCCGAGCGCGTGCCCGGCTTGGAGGATGCAGCCGAGCATGGGCTCGCCGCCACAACACGGCAAAAAAAAACCTGCATCTCGCGATGCAGGTTTTGCAAGGTGGCGCCCGAAGTTGGACTCGAACCAACGACCCCCTGATTAACAGTCAAGTGCTCTAACCGGCTGAGCTATTCGGGCAGACGACTAGTATAACCACTCTTCACGCGCGATGGTAGGGGTGATTGGCAATCATTGCGGCAGCCCGATACAGCTGCTCGGCCACCACCAGACGCACCAGCATGTGCGGCAGCGTCAGCGGTCCGATCGACCACTTTTCGTCGGCCAGCGCAGAGACCTCTGGCGAATGCCCTTCCGGGCCACCGATCAGGAACGCCAGGTCCCGGCCCTGCCCGCGCCAATGCTCCAGGCGTTGCGCCAGCTGCTCGGAACTCAACTGCCGCCCCGGCACATCCAGTGCCACCACGTAAGCGTTCTTCGGTAGCGCGGCGATGACCCGCTTGCCTTCATCCTCGGTGGCACGGCGCGGATCGCGCCCCTTGCCGCGCAGGCCGGGTTCGATTTCCACCAGCTCGAACGGCAGCCAATGCGACAGCCGCTTCTGGTATTCGGCGAACCCCTGCGCGACCCAGCTGGGCGCGCGTTCACCGGTGGCGATCAGGCGGGCTTTCATCAATGGTCCTCCAAAACGTCGACGGCGCCATCGGCGCCGTCGAAGGGATGCATCAACGTGCGGCTCAGGCCACTTCGTCGTCGCTGGACGGCGGCTGGTCGCCGACGGTCCACAGGCGCTCGAGCGCGTAGAACTCACGCACGCGCGGCAGCATCACGTGGACGATCACGTCGCCCAGATCGACCAGCACCCATTCGGCTTCGCGCTCGCCTTCAACACCCAGCGGCATCACGTCGATGTTCTTGGCGAAGCGCACGACTTCATCGGCAATCGACTTGACGTGGCGGGTCGAGGTGCCCGAAACGACGATCATGTAGTCGGCAACGCTGGACCGGCCGCGCACGTCGATCTCGACCAGGTCCTTGGCCTTCAGGTCTTCGGTGGCTTGGCGGACGCTGGCCAGCAGTTCCGGCACGGACGGCGGCGGGCTGGGCAGATCGACCTTGATGGTCTGGGGCTGGGTCTGGTTGCTCAAAGTGGATCGACTCGATAAACGTGGGGGCGATTATACGGGGATGGCGCGGCCGCGCCATTCACGCCGTGGCCGGGCGGTACAGCCCGTGTGCAGCGACATAGTCGGCCACGGCCGGAGGCAGCAGTGCGCGCCAGGGACCGCCAGCGGCAATCTGCGAGCGCACTGCGCTGGCCGATTCCCCGCGTAGTGGGTGGTGCAGGCGCAGGATGCGCCCGGCCGGGCTGGCGAACAGGGCCTGCTCATTGTCGGCCCAGCGCCCTTGCAGGGCGCGCCCCAGCTCGCCATCGATCGACGCCTGCAACGGACTGCCCGGCCGTTCGGCCACCACGAAGTGGGCCAGATCGAACAGGGCCTCCCATTCGTGCCAGCCGGACAGCCCCAGCAGGCTGTCGGCGCCCACCAGCCAGGCCAGCGGCCGGCTCGGGCCCAGCTCGCCACGCAGCTCGCGCAGGGTGTCGACGGTGTACGACGGGCGACCGGGGCAGCGGGTCGCACGATCCAATTCGCGACGGTCCAGCAGCAGCCCCGGCTCGTCGCCGATGGCCAGCGACAACATCGTGCAGCGCTGCTCAGCGGTGGCACCGGGCACCGCGCGGTGCGGCGGATCGGCGGCCGGCAGCATGCGCACGGCAACCTGCAGTTCATCCCGGGCCGCACGCGCGATCGCCAGGTGCCCGAGGTGCACCGGATCGAAGGTGCCCCCGTAGTAGATCCGCAGGCTCATCACTCAGGCCCGCGCCAACAGGCGCACGGCACGCGGCTCGGCCACGGCCACCAGCAGGCGTTCCAGCGCCAGCCAGGCGTCGCCGTCAGCGCGCCCCTTGGCAATGCGGTCGACCAGCCCCGCCTCGGCCACAAAGCGCTCCCAGCGCTTGCCTTCCGGGTGCCGCTGCAGCGCGCGCTTGTAAGGCGCCTGCCGCGATTCCCAGATGCCGCGCGATTTCATTTCAGCGGCCAGGTTGCCACCACGCGCCTGCACGCGGGCCAGGCCTGCGCCGGCCAGCAGTTCGCGGATCACGATCGGCATCAATGCGGCCACCGCCTCCCCTTCACCGCGCAGGCCGGCCAGCATGCGCAGCATCGCCGGCGGCTGGCCGGAGAACGTCGCCTCCACCAACCGGAACACGTCGTAGCGGGCAGCGTCAGCCACCAGCGACTCCATCCGTTCCACATCCAACGGCTGGCCGTCGGCCAATAGCGCCAGCTTGTCGATTTCCTGGGCGGCGGCCAGCAGATTGCCCTCCACCCGCTCAGCCAGGCGCTGCACGGCAGCCGGGTCGGCACGCAGGCCCTTGCCGCGCAGGCGGCGCTCGATCCAGTCCGGCAGTTCGTGCGGCTTGATCGCCCATGCCACCGACAGCACGCCGATGCGGCTGACCGCCTCGGCCCACTTGCCCTGGTGGGCCTTGCTCCATTCATTGGCGGTGATCATCAACACCACGTCCGGCGCCGGGTTGGCGCAGAACTGGCTGATGACCTCGGCGCCCTCCTTGCCCGGCTTGCCGCTGGGCAGGCGCACCTCGACCAGGCGGCGGGCGCTGAACAGGCTTGGCGCATTGAAGCTGGCGTCAAGCTGGTTCCAGTCGAAATCACGCCCGTCGGCATCGAACACTTCGCGTTCGCCGATGCCCGAGGCGCGCGCACGCGCGCGGATGGCATCTGCGGCCTCCAGTACGCGCAGTGTTTCCGGGCCTGCGATCAGGTACACCGGCGCCAACGCGGTGTCAGCGCCCTGGCTGGCCAGCTGCTCCGGACGCAGTTCCATCGTCGCTGCCGCTCAGTGCTTGATGGCGGCGGCAGGCTCTGCCGGCACCGCGCCCTCGATCGGCTTGGCCTTCGGCGCGGACAGGCTGCCCCCCTTCTCGATCTCGGCGCGGACCACGCTGTCGATACGGCGGATGATCGAGGCGGACATTTCCCGGCGCAGCTCCGTGGCCAGGATTTCGCGTTCGGTGGTGGTACCGGTGGCGTCGGTCGGCGGCGACACGTAGTCGCGCGACAGTTCGATCACCTGCTGCGGCACCAGTTCGCTGCCATCCTCGCGGCGGAAGATGAAGATCACCGCATAGCGCAGGCTGTACTCCTGCGCACGACCCTGCGAGTCGATGGCGATCGGGAGGTCACCCCAGCGCTCGGACAACACCTGCAGCTGGGTACTGGGTTCCTTGCTGTCCTCATCGGCCAGCCTGGCACCAGAGGCCAGCAGGCTGCGATTGAGCAGCTTGACCAGTTCACTGTACGGGGCGGTGGAGACCACCTTCACCGGGGCGGTGTCGGTCGGCAGCATCAGCTTGTTGCGCAGATGGAAGCCGCAGCCGGCGAGGCCGAGGACAAGAACGAGGGCAAGCAGGATTCGGGTCATGGAGACAGTCTGGCGGAGCCGGGCGATCACGGCAACACACAGCGTGCCCGAAGCCGCGTGAATGCAGGGCCATCAAGCACCCGGCCCTGCTTCTGGAAAGGCATCGGCCACCGCGCGGGTGGCCGATGCGAGGTACATCAGGCGGCGACGATGTTCACGATCTTGCCCGGGACGATGATGATCTTGCGCACCGTCAGGCCTTCCATGAACCTGGCCGCGTTGGGCTCGGCCAGAGCCAGCGCCTCGACCTGCTCGCGCACGGCATCGGCCGCCACCTCGATGGTGCCGCGCAGCTTGCCGTTGACCTGCACCGCCAGGGTCAGGGCATCGCGTACCAGCGCACTGCTGTCGGCCTGCGGGAACGGCTGGTCTTCCAGCAGCGTCTCGCCATGGCCAAGCACCTGCCAGAGGGCGTGGCTGGCATGCGGCGTGATCGGGTTCAGCAGCAGCACGACGGCCTGCAGCGCTTCCTGGCGCACCGCGCGGCCCTGCTCGCTGTCGTCCTCGAACCTGGCCAGCGCGTTCATCAGCTCCATCACCGCTGCGATGGCGGTATTGAAGCTGTGGCGGCGGCCGTAGTCGTCACCGACCTTGCCGATGGTTTCATGGGTCTTGCGGCGCAGCGCCTTCTGGTTGGCATCCAGTGCTGCAACGTCCAGCGCCGGGGCGGCACCGTCGGCAGCATGCTTCTGCACCTGGGCCCACAGGCGGCGCAGGAAGCGCGCCATGCCGTCCACGCCGGCCTCGTTCCACTCCAGCGACTGCTCCGGCGGCGCGGCGAACATCGAGAACAGGCGCACGGTGTCGGCGCCGTACTTGCCGACCATCGCCTGCGGGTCCACGCCGTTGTTCTTCGACTTGGACATCTTCTCGGTGCCACCGACCACCACCGGCTGGCCGTCGGCGATCAGGGTGGCGCCGGTGATGCGGCCGCGCTCGTCACGCTGCACTTCCACATCGGCCGGGTTGATCCAGTCCTTCGAACCGTCCGGATTCGGGCGGTAGTAGGTCTCGGCGATCACCATGCCCTGGCACAGCAGGTTGCGCGCCGGCTCGTTGCTGTCCACCATCCGCGCGTCGCGCAGCAGCTTGTGGTAGAAGCGGAAATACATTAGGTGCAGGATCGCGTGCTCGATGCCACCGATGTACTGATCGACCGGCAGCCAGTAGTTGCCGCGCTTGTCGACAGCGTCACGGGCACCGGGCGAGGTGTAGCGGGCGTAGTACCAGCTCGACTCCATGAAGGTGTCGAAGGTGTCGGTCTCGCGCTCGGCGGCGCCACCGCATTCCGGGCAGGTGGTCTTGCGCCATTCCGGGTCGGTCTTGATCGGCGAACCGGTCCCGGAGAACGCCACGTCCTCCGGCAGTACCACCGGCAGCTGCTCCTCCGGCACCGGCACCGCACCGCACTTGTCGCAGTAGATCACCGGAATCGGGCAGCCCCAGTAGCGCTGGCGGCTCACGCCCCAGTCGCGCAGGCGGTAGTTGACGCGGCGCTGGCCCTGGGCCTTGCGCTCGAAACGTTCGGCCAGGGCTTCGAAGGCCCCCTGGAAATCCAGGCCGTCGAACTCGGCCGAGTTCACCAGCTCGAACGCACGGCTCTTGTCGCTGTACCAGTCCTGCCAGCGGCTACCGTCCCAGTTGCGCTCTTCGTCGGTGCGCGCATCCTTCAGCGCGATCACCTGCTTGATCGGCAGGCCGTACTTGTTGGCCACTTCGTTGTCGCGCTGGTCATGGCCCGGAACGGCCATCACCGCGCCGGTGCCGTAGCCCATCAGCACGAAGTTGGCGACCCACACCGGCACCGGCTCGCCGGTGACAGGATGCAGCGCGCGCAGGCCGGTATCCATGCCGCGCTTTTCCTGGGTTTCCAGTTCAGCCTCGGATACACCGCCCTGCTTCAGGTCGGCCAGCATCGCGGCCAGTTCCGGGTTGTTCTTCGCTGCGTGCAGCGCCAGCGGGTGTTCGGCGGCGATCGACACGAAGGTCACGCCCATCACCGTGTCCGGGCGGGTGGTGAACACGCGCAGCGGATCCAGCACGCCACCATCGACGTCGCGCACGTCGAACTGGATTTCCAGGCCCTCCGAGCGGCCGATCCAGTTGCGTTGCATGGTCTTGACCGATTCCGGCCAGCCATCCAGCTCGTCCAGGCCATCCAGCAGTTCCTGGGCGTAGTCGGTGATGCGCAGGAACCACTGCGGGATCTCACGCTTCTCCACCAGCGCACCGGAGCGCCAGCCGCGGCCGTCGATGACCTGCTCGTTGGCCAGCACGGTCTGGTCGACCGGGTCCCAGTTCACCACCGCGTTGCGGCGATAGGCCAGGCCCTTGCGCATCAGGCGGGTGAACATGCGCTGCTCGTGGACGTAATAGTCCGGACGGCAGGTGGCGAACTCGCGCGACCAGTCGATGGCATAGCCCAGCGATTTCAGCTGGCTGCGCATGTGGTCAATGTTCTTGTAGGTCCACGCCGCCGGCGCGGTCTTGTTCTTGATCGCGGCGTTTTCCGCCGGCAGGCCGAACGCGTCCCAGCCCATCGGCTGCAGCACGTTGTGGCCGGTCATGCGCTTGTAGCGGCTGATCACGTCGCCAATCGTGTAATTGCGCACGTGGCCCATGTGCAGCGCACCGGACGGGTACGGAAGCATCGACAGGCAGTAGTACTTCGGCTTGTCCGAGGTCTCGTCGACCTCGAAGGCACGGGTGGCGTCCCAGTACTGCTGGGCGGCGGATTCAACCTGCTGCGGGTCGTAGGCGTTGGTTTCAGCGCTGGTCATGGAACACGCGGATGCGGCGGCAAAGCGGTACAGCGTACCGCAGTGCGGCAAACGTCTCCAATCCTGCCTGCTGGGGGTGGGCGCCGCGATGCCCCGGGAGCCGTCTCAGCGTTGGCGCGACAGCGGCAGTGCGGTGGCCAGCCAGGCCACCCAGCAGGCAAACGCCAGCCGTTGTGCCAGCGGCGCCGGCAGCACGCCCTGCAGGGCAAACGCGGCCACCGCAGCCAGCACGCCGCAGCCCAGGGCCAGGGCGCCCAGGGCGCGGCCATGCGCCTGACGCAGCTGTGTCGTGCCCAGCAACAGGGTCCCGGCGACGAAGCCCAGCACCCAGATCATCCAGGCACTGGCATGCAGCTGGCTGGCCGGCCCATGCAGATCGTCCACGTCCAGCGGCAGCAAGCCCATCGCGGCAAAGCCCAGGCCAGCCAGCAGCAGCATCTGGCTGCCGACCCTCGATGCCCAGCCGGCAGTGGCGGGCAGGCTGCGGCGCAGGCGCTCAGCCACCACCGCGGCGAGCACGCCGGGCAGCACAAATCCAAGCAGATTGAAGGCCAGCGCATGCGGTACACCCCGCGCACCCAGCAGCGCCACCGGGTGGCGGGCCTGTGCATAACCCTCCAGGCCGGCACCGAAGCCAGACACAGCCAGGACGAACACGACTGCAGCAAGCAGTCCCAACCAACGATCAAGCCGGACCATGGACATTGCGCGCAGTCACCCGGAAAAGAATGGATCAGCGCATTGTCGCGGCAGTGACGCAGTGCGCCAAGCGCGCGGCCGAGGCCGGGTGCTTCCGGCGCACCTCGGCCAGCACGCCGGTCAGCTCCGGAAAGCGGGTGATCCACGAGCTGTACTGCGTGCCACGCCCCCGAGGCCGTCGCGCGCGATGTGATGGCAGGGTTGAGACGGACATCGATCGTCACCATAGAATCGGTCTCCAGATGCCAAGCGATGCTTTCCCCATGACCGAGACGACCTATGTATTCGACGCCACCACTGCGACCTTCGAGGCCGAAGTCCTGCAGAAGTCGCTGCAGACGCCGGTGCTGGTCGACTTCTGGGCCACCTGGTGCGGGCCGTGCAAGACCCTGGGCCCGATGCTGGAAAAGCTGGCTGCCGAGTACAACGGTGCGTTCGAGCTGGCCAAGGTCGATGTCGACAAGGAACAGCAGATCGCTGCGGCCTTCCAGATCCGCTCGGTGCCCACCGTGTTCCTGGTCAAGGGCGGCCAGCTGGTGGACGGCTTCCCCGGCGCCATTCCGGAAGGCCAGCTGCGTGAGTTCCTGGCCCAGCACGGCATCGTACCGGCCGATGTGGGCGATGCTGCCCCCGAAGATGACGCCCCGCTGGATCCGCAGGCGCAGGTCGATGTGCTGCGTGCGCAGATCGCCGCCGAGCCGGACAAGGATGAACTGAAGCTCGACCTGGCCCTGGCCCTGCTGCAGATCGGTGGCGTGGACGAGGCAAGCACCCTGATCGACGGCCTGCCTGCCAATCTGGCCACCGACGACCGCGCCGTGCGTGCCCGCGCCCGCCTGGCCTTCGCCGCCGCGCTGAAAGATGCCCCGGCCGCCGAGGTGCTGGAGGCACGCATCGCCGCTGACGGCAAGGACCTCAAGGCCCGCCACCTGCGCGGCGTGCAACTGCTGCTCGGCGGTCATGACGAGGCCGCGCTGGCCCAGTTCCTCGAAATGCTGCGGATCGACCGCGGATTCGAGGAAGGCCTGCCGCGCAAGGCGCTGATCGACGCCTTCAATGTGATCTCCGACGAGGACCTGGTCGGCCAGTACCGCCGCAGGATGGCGTCGCTGCTGTTCTGAACGGGAGCCCGCCCCGTTCAGAATCCCTGCACTGAACGCGGGCAATAATGCGCGCGCTGGTGGCCATGCGGTCGCCACGATCCGTTCGGGGGGATGAGGTCGGGGCCATGGGGTCTTGCAGCTGCACCCCCGCATTGCCGGGATTGCAAACTGTGACCGTCGTCCGCTCTCTGTCGTTCGCCATGCATTTAACGGGCGCTCTGCTCTGCGCCCTCTTCCTGATGCCCGCCCTTGCCGGCGCCCAGGACTGGAACTATCGCGTCCGGCCCGGCGATACCCTGTGGGACCTGGGCGGGCTCTACCTGAAGCCCTCGGTACGCTGGCAGCAGCTGCAGCAGCACAACCGCATCGACAACCCCTACCAGTTGCCGCCGGGCCAGCTGCTGCGCTTCCCGATCAGCTGGCTGCGCACCGAACCGGCGCCGGCCCGGGTGCTGTCCGTGCGCGGCAAGGTCGCGCTGTCGGGCGCCGATGGCACGGCGACCCGCGCGCTCCAGGCCGGCGAACAGCTGCATATCGGTGACACCGTGGAGACCGAAGGCGATTCCAGCATCACCCTGGAATTCGCCGATGCCTCGCGCCTGCAGCTGCGCGAGTACTCGCGCCTGCGCCTGGACCAGCTGAGCCGTTACGGCCACACCGGCATGGTCGACACCCGACTGCGCCTGCAGCAGGGGCGAGCCAGCAACCGGGTGACGCCGGCGCGCGGTCCCGCCTCGCGTTACATCATCGATGCGCCCACCGCCACCAGCAGCGTGCGCGGCACGGTGTTCCGGGTCAGCGCCGGGGATAACGGGCACGTCGGTGCCACCGAGGTCCTGCAGGGCAAGGTGCAGGTCGGCAACCCCCATGGCCAGCGCCTGGTCCGGCCGGGCCAAGCCACCCGCAGCAGCAGTGCCGATGCGGCGCCCGCTGCGGTCTCCGCACTGCTGCCGGCGCCGGCGTTGCGCAATGACGCGCTGCGCCTGGCGCCGCTGCCGACCCTGCTTGCCTGGGAACCGGTCAATGGCGCCGATCATTACCGGGTGGAAGTAGTGCAGGCGGCAACGCCGGAGATCCTGCTGTTCGCCGCCACCACCGCCGACACCCGGCTGGCGATCGGCGACCTGCCGCCTGGCCAGCTGCGCATCCTGTTGCGCGCGGTCGACGCCCAGGGGGTCGAAGGCCTGGATGCCAGCGCCGATTTCGAGCTCGGTGACCAGCCACCACCGCCACTGACCGTATCGCCGCTGCATGGTCAGACGATCAACAGCGACCGACCGCGTTTCCGCTGGAGCCAGGCCCCCGGTGCGCGCAGCAGCGTCCTGCAGATCGCCACCGAACCCAGCTTCCTGCAGCCCCTGCAGGAGCAGGCCACCCATGCGACCGACCTGCGCCTGGCGCAACCGCTGCCGCCCGGCCAGTACTACTGGCGCGTGGCCTCGCGCGATGGCGAAGGCCGACAGGGCCGCTATGGCCAGGCGTTGCCGCTGCAGCTGAGCAATGAACCAGTGGACCCGGCACTGCAACCGCCCGAGGCCGCACACGGCGAGCTGACGCTGCGCTGGCAGGCCGGCAGCGAAGGCCAGCGCTACCGGGTGCAGGTGGATCGCCGCGGTGACTTCAAGGCACCGCTGGTCGACGAAACCGTGGACCAGCCGCAGGTGAGCTTCAAGCGCCCGTGGAGCGGCACCCTGCACGTACGCGTGCAGTACATCGACGATGACGGCCACGCCAGCGCGTTCTCGCCTGCCCAGCAGGTCCCGCTGCCGTGCCGCCTGTGCTACGGCGCGGGTGGCGGTGCCCTGCTGCTCTGGTTGTTGTTGTGAGGCGCTCGCCGCTGCCATGGTCGAAGCGGATCCTGCTGGCCCTGCTGGCCGGCGTGCTGACCATCGTGGCCAGCCAGGGACAATGGCTGTGGCGGCAGGACGAGGCGGCCTATGACGCGCTGGTCGGCAACTGGGATTACCGCCCCGATCCCAGCGTGCTGATCGTCGCCATCGACGAAGGCAGCCTGCAGCGCATCGGCCAGTGGCCCTGGCCACGCTCGGTGCATGCACGCCTGCTTGACCGCCTGACCGATGCCGGCGCCGAACGCGTCGCGCTGGACCTGATGCTGTCCGAACCGGATCGCCGTGACAGCCGACAGGATGATCAACTGGCCGCCGCCATCCGACGCAATGGCCGGGTGGTGCTGCCGGTGCTGGCCGCACCGGCGGCCGGCGACCGCATGGCCGAGGAAATGCTGCCGATCCCACAGATCGCTGCCAGTGCTGCCGCCATCGGCCACACCGATGTCGAGGTGGATGGCGACGGCGTCGCCCGTGGCGTCTATCTGCACGCAGGTATCGGCCAGCCGCACTGGCCGGCACTGGGCCTGGCACTGGCCGACCTGCCTGCCGGTGCCGTACGCGGCCTGCCCGATCCCGACCCGGAACTGGGCTCGCCCTATCAATGGCGTCGCGACGATTACGTTCGCGTGCGCTACGCCGGCCCCCCCGAGCGGCTGCCGCAGGTGTCCTATGCGGACGTTCTCGATGGCCACGTGGACATGGCGATGCTGCATGGCCGCCGCATCGTCGTTGGCATGACGGCCAGCGGCATCGCGCCCCGCCTGCTGACCCCGACCACCCGCGAGTTCTGGATGAGCGGCAGCGAGTACCAGGCCAACATCGCCTCGATGCTGCTGCAGCACAAGCAGATCGATGTTCTACCACATGCCTGGCAGCACGCCATCAGCGGTGTGCTGGTGGCGCTGTGCGTGATCCTGCTCGGCCTGCGCCTGCCCTGGCTGGTCGCGTTGTGTTCGCTGCCGATGCCGGCCCTGCTGAGCTGGCTGCTGCTGCGCACGGGTGACCTGTGGTGGGCGCCGGCCAGCGCGATGCTGGGCGTGACGCTGGCACTGCTGGTCTGGGCGGTGTGGCGGATCTCGGCCTGGCACCGCCAGGCCAACCGCGACGCCCTTACCGGCCTGGGCAACCGCCTCCGCTTCGAGCAGTCGCTGCAGCAGGAATGCGATGCGGCGCGGCGCAGCGGCAAGCCATTGAGCCTGGCGCTGATCGACGTCGACCACTTCAAGCGCCATAACGATCGCCACGGGCACCAGGTCGGCGACCGCGTGCTGCGTGATGTCGCCCGCCTGATCGGCGCCCATGCGCGCCGCCCGCGCGACATGGCGGCACGCTACGGTGGCGACGAATTCGCGCTGGTGCTGCCGGATACACCGGCCGAGGGTGCACGCCAGGTGATCGAGGACCTGATTGCCTGCGTGCGCGCATTGCCGGCGCCGGGCGAAGGCAGCGACGATACCGTCACGCTCACCATCGGCGTATTCACCCGCGTGCCCGACGGCGAACTGCAGCCCCACCATTTCGTGGAAGGCGCCGACACCGCCCTTTATCAGGCGAAGGCGAACGGCCGCGACGGGTACACGATCGACGGCGGGGCATGACATCCCTGCCCCGGGTGCAACATACGCATGCGAATGGTTAGACTGGACACCCCGCCCTGCGCTCCGGATCTGCATGAACGCCCGCCTGTTCCGCGTCGGCATCAACCTCTGGCCACCGTTCCTGTTCACCGGCATCCACGTCACCCGGATCACGCCCGACTACCGGCAGATCGACGTGGAACTCCGGCTGCGGCCGTGGAACCGCAATTACGTGGGGACGCATTTCGGCGGCAGCCTGTTTGCGATGACCGATCCGTTCTGGATGCTGGGCCTGCTGCACATCCTCGGCCGTGACTACTACGTGTGGGACCGGGCCGGTGCGATCGATTTCCTCAAGCCTGGCCGGGGCACGGTGCGCACCTCGTTCCGCATCGACGATGCGCTGTTGGCCGAACTGCGTGCCGAAGCAGCGGGCGGCGGGAAGGTGCTGCGCTGGTTCAGCAACGACGTCGTCGACGAAAGCGGCGAGGTGGTCGCCCAGGTGCGCAAGCAGGTCTATCTGCGGTTGAAGCCACACGCGCGCTGATCCGGCGCGGGCGCTGTCCTCTGCTGCCCTGCCAGGGAGGCTCCGATGCGCGCGTATGCGCGTGTGCACCTGCGGTGCGACGCGGAGCGAAGGCAGCCGCGAGGATGACGAGGACAGCGCGCACTGGCCACCGCTGCTCAGTCGCGCGCGGCGGCGGGCGGGGCGTCCCCCGCCACCAACGGTACCGACAACCATGGGCTCTCGCCGGTGCTGCGCGGCGCTGAGCGCCGCGGTACCTGCAGGCGGCGGCCATCGGCCGACAACTGCGGTGCCCGCACCTGCGAGCGGAACTGGGCAGGCAAGCGCTTCAGCGCATCCACAGGGTCCTCGGCCTGCTGTCGCAGCCAGCGTTGCGCACCGATCAGCCGCACCATCGCGGCGGCATCCTGGGGCCGTGACGAATAGGCGGGATAGGCCGGACCCGCGATATCGGCCAGCACGCACCCCATGATGTTCGACAGGCAGCCGAAGTCATGCTGCGGCGGTGCCGGCACCGGCAGCGGGCGATCCGCCTCCAGCGCGGTCATCGCCGCCGCACCACAGGCCCAGCCCAGGTTGCCCGCCACGCGCGCCAGGGTGCTGCGGCGATCGAGTACCAGCACACCACCGAACTCCTGCGCCGAGGTTTCGATCGCAGCCCTGCTCATCGCATACTCGCCCTGCATCGCACGGCACAGGCTCTGTTCGGCGGCCCGCATCGGCTTCATCGCCTGCTCGCATTCCGCTGGCAGCGGCTGGTCGGCTGGCAGTTCGACCAGCATGTCGGCCAGCAGCTGGGCATTGGCCTGCACCAGGCTGGCACCGATGATGCTCTCCACCAGGTAGCTGCCGCCCGTCACCAGCCGACGGCCCAGCTGCAGCCCGCGGCAACTGCCACGCAGCGCACCGTCGATATCACCCTGCAGATAGGCCAGCGCGCGTGCGCTGGTGGCGTCGATCACCAAACCATAGGTCGGCATCGGCACCAGGATGCCTTCCCCTTTTGGCCGGAACGGCGACACGAAGTGATCCGCATCGGCCAGCTGGTCCAGGCGCGCATGCAGCTGCTGGTGGCCAGCGTGGGCATCGACGAAGCGCTGCGGGTCCGCGCGCACCTGGGCGAGGCAGTCACTGGCGGTCGGTCCGCAGCTGGCCGAAGGCCGTGATCGCAGCTCGACGTGGTCCTCTGCCAGCTGCGGACGGGCGCCCTTGCCGCGCGGATCCGCCTCCCAGCGCTGTACATCCCGGGCCAGCGCCTGATCGCGCTGGCCCGGGTCGAGATCGTCGAACGCGAGTGTCCACAGCAGCGCAAAGCCGTTGCGGCCATCAGCGGGCAGGCGGGCCTGCAACCGCTGCTGGGCCTGCAGCCGTGATTCCGGCACCGGCCACATGCGCGAGGCACACCACACCACGATGGCCAGCACCAGCAGTCCTGCCAGGGCCCAGCCCAGTCCGCGCAGAATCTTCAACACAGCTTCCCTTCCATGCATCGTTGCCGCAGTCGATCGGCCAGCGTAATCGACCGGCCGTGGCCGCTACAATGCGCGCATGTCGCTCGAAGCCCCCGCCCTGGTCCCCCGCCCCTCCCTGCAGCGCCTGTTCCTGACTGGCCTGCTGACCCTGCTGCCGATCTGGCTGACCTGGGTCGTGGTCAAGTTCGTGTTCGTGCTGCTTTCGGGCATTTCCAGCCCGTTGGTGGTGCCGCTTTCCGAGCAGATCGCGACAAGCTTCCCGCATTACCTCGGCTGGGTCCGCGCCGAGTGGATCCAGAACACCATCGCCCTGCTCGCCACCCTGCTGGTGATCCTGGCAGTGGGCTTGGCCAGCCGCCGCGTGCTCGGCCAGCGCCTGCTGCGCTGGGTCGGCGCGGTGATCAAGCGCATTCCGCTGGCCAGCATCATCTACGACAGCGCCAAGAAGCTGCTGGACATGCTGCAGACCGAACCGGGCAGCACCCAGCGCGTGGTGCTGATCGACTTTCCGCACCGCGACATGAAGTCGGTCGGCCTGGTCACCCGCGTCATCAAGGAACACGGCACCGACCGTGAACTGGCCGCGGTGTACGTGCCAACCACGCCGAACCCGACCTCGGGTTACCTGGAGATCGTGCCGGTGGAGCTGCTGACCCCGACCGACTGGACCGTCGACCAGGCCATGAGCTTCATCATTTCCGGCGGTGCAGTCGCACCGTCCAGCGTTCCGTTCACGCGCGCAGGCGAACGCAGCGAATGACCACCGTGGCGCCGATCGAGCGCCCGCTGCAGGACCGCGCGGTCCTGCTGTTCATCGTGCTGGCCGCGTTCTTCTGCGGCAACGCCGTGCTGGCCGAACTGATCGGGGTGAAGATCTTCGCGCTGGAAGACACCCTCGGCATCGATCCGCTGAACTGGAACCTGTTTGGCCAGACCGGCTCGCTCAGCTTCACCGCCGGTACCCTGCTGTGGCCGGTGGTGTTCATCATGACCGACACGATCAACGAGTTTTTCGGCAAGCGCGGCGTGCGCTTCATCTCGTGGTTGGCCGTGGTGTTGATCGCCTATGGCTTCCTGTTCGCCTTCGCAGCGATTTCGCTGGCGCCGGCCAGCTGGTGGGTCACCTCGATGGACGGCCACGGCGTGCCGGACTACCAGGCGGCATTCGCAGCGGTGTTCGGCCAGGGCATGTGGACCATCGCCGGTTCGCTGGTGGCCTTCCTGCTCGGCCAGCTGATCGACGTGGCAGTGTTCCATCGCATCCGCCAGGCCACCGGCGAGCGCCACGTGTGGCTGCGTGCGACCGGATCCACCGCGATCTCCCAGGTGGTGGACAGCTTCGTGGTGATCTGGATCGCCTTCGTGCTCGGCCCGCAGCACTGGCCGACCTCGCTGTTCCTAGCCGTCAGCAGCGTCAACTACATCTACAAGATGGGCTTTGCGATTGCCTTGATTCCACTGCTGTACCTGATGCGGCGTGCGATCACCCGCTATCTGGGTGCCGACAGGGCCGCCGCCCTGCGCGCCGCGGCCGCGGCTGACTGAAGCCCCAGCGGCAAAAAGCTGACTGCGCCTTCACGCTGGCCGTACGCGGCCGGATCGTGCAAGCTCCACGGTCTGTGTTCCACGGAAGCTCCTGATGCCGCATCCCACCCGCGCCCTGGCCGCCGCCATCGCCGCGTTATTCCTGTTCAGTGCCGTGCCGTCGGCCGAAGCAGCGAAGAAGAAGGCCAGCCGCCCTGCCGCCGCGCAGACCCGCCAGGCCGCCAAGCCCAAGGCCAGGCCCGCCCGCGCCACCGCGCCGGCCCGTGGCAGTTCGGCGCGCCGCGTCGCGCCGCGTCCGGTCGCACCGGCCCGGGCCGTACCCAAGCAGGTGCAGCTGGAGCGCCTGTACGACGAGTACTGGGATGCCTCGATGCGATTGAATCCGCTGCAGGCGACCTTCCAGGGCGAGGCCCGCTACAACGACCAGCTGCCCAACATCCTGTCTGCCGCCTGGCGCCAGCAGTCGCACGACTTCACCACGCAATGGCTGGGCAAGGTCGAGAAGCTCGGCAGTGACGGCCTGCAGGGTCAGGACCTGCTCAGCTACGAGATCTTCGTGCGCGACGCGCGCGCATCACTGGCCGCCGAGCGCTACCCGAGCTGGATGATGCCGATCAGCCAGTACTACAACATCGGCAGCATCATGGCGATCCTCGGTTCCGGTGCCGGCGCGCAGCCGTTCAATACCGTGCAGGACTACGACACCTGGTCACGCCGTTCGCTGGGCATTCCCGAGCTGTTCGACCAGGCCATCGACAACATGCGCCAGGGCATGAAGGCCGGCGTGGTGCAGCCGCGCGACCTGATGGAAAAGGTGCTGCCGCAGCTGGATGCGGTGATCAAGCCGACCGCCGAAGAGAGCATCTTCTGGTCGCCGATCCGCACCATGCCGAACACCATCCCGGCTGAGGACAAGGCGCGCATCAGCGCCGAATACAAGCGCATGATCGAGCTGCGCATCATGCCGGCCTACCGCGCCCTGCGCGGCTTCATCGCCACCGAATACCTGCCGGCCACACGCGCCAGCAGCGGCCTGGGCGCATTGCCTGATGGCCAGGCCTGGTACGCCAACCTGATCGTGCAGACCACCGCCAGCGACCAGACCGCCGCACAACTGCATGCGCTGGGCGAACAGCGCGTGCAGGAACTGCAGGCGCAGATCGCCACGGTAATGAAGGACGCCAAGCTGCGCGGTTCTCCCACCAAGCTGCTGCGCAGCATGCGCAACGACCGCCAGTTCCAGTACGGCGATGCCAACGCGCTGATCAACCGCTACCGCCAGGTGCAGCAGCAGGTCAGCGTACGCCTGCCGCAGGTGCTGGATACCTTGCCGAAGGCACCACTGGAGGTCCGTGCGGTGGAGCCGGAACGCGCACTGACCGCCGCCGCTGCCGCCTATCAGCCGTCGGCGGCCGGGCAACCGGGCGTGCTGTACATCAATACCCGCGACCTGCCCAGCCGCAAGCGCTGGAACGTGCCGGTGCAGTACCTGCACGAAGCAATTCCGGGCCACCACGTGCAGCTGGGCCTGCAGCAGGAGCTGGCCAAGCTGCCGCGCTTCCGCCGCCTCGGTGGCGATCTCGCCTTTGTCGAAGGCTGGGGCCTGTACGCCGAAACGCTGGGCGAAGACCTGGGCATCTACACCGATCCCTACGACCGCATCGGCTACCTGTACTCGCGCCTGCTGCGTGCCGCCCGCGTGGTGGCCGATACCGGCGTGCACGCACAGGGCTGGAGCAAGCAGCAGGCCGTCAGCTACCTGCAGAAGACCGTGGACATGAGCAGTGACGACGCCAACGCCGAGGTGGAGCGGATCATGGCCCAGCCCGGCCAGGCACTGTCCAACGTCGCCGGCCTGACCACCATCGTTGCCCTGCGCGACAAGGCCAGGGCACGCCAGGGCGCCGCCTTTGACCTGCGCCGCTTCCACGCCGAACTGCTGAAGGACGGCTCGATGCCGCTGGACGTGCTGGACCGCAAGATGGAACGCTGGATGGTGCAGCCGGCCAGCACTACGCCCACGCCTTCACCTTGACCCCTCCGGAGCCGTCATGCGCCCTGCCGTCGCCCTGTTCGCCGTCGTGCTGGGCCTGCTGCCTTCAACGGGTATCGCCGCACCGGTGCTGAAACCACCGGATGCGGGCATCGACGGCCTGATGCAGGCCTACGACGGCCAGGTACCCGGCGCTGCAGTCCTGGTGCTGCACGACGGGCAAGCGGTGTTCCGCCGTGGCTACGGCCTGGCGGTGGTGGAGGACGGCACCGCCGTCACCCCGGCCAGCAACTTCCGGCTGGCCTCGGTCAGCAAGCAGTTCACCGCTGCGGCGGTGCTGCTGCTGGTGGAGGATGGCCGGCTTGGGCTGGATCAACCTGCCCGGCAGTGGCTGCCCGAACTGCCCCCGGCTGCTGCGGCCATCACGATCCGCCAGCTGCTATCGCACACCGGCGGCCTGCTCGACTACGAAGACCTGATGGATCCGGCTGACACTCGGCAGGTGCATGACGCCGATGTGCTGACCCTGCTGTCGCGCCAGGACCGGCTGAACTTCGCGCCGGGCACGCAGTACCACTACAGCAACAGCGGCTATGCGCTGCTGGCACTGATCGTCGGCCGCGCCTCCGGCCTGGATTTCGCAGCCTTCCTGCAACAGCGCATCTTCCGCCCGCTAGGCATGGCCCACACCGTGGCCCATCAGGACGGCATCGATACCATCGCCGCACGCGCCTATGGCTACAGCTGGATCGATGGCCGCTGGCAGCGCACCGACCAGAGCGCCACCAGTGCCGTGCTCGGCGATGGCGGGATCTACTCCTCGCTGGACGACCTCGCCCGCTGGGATGCGGCGCTGTACGACGACCGCCTGCTGTCGAAGGCCTCGCGCCGCGCGATGTTCAGCCCGGCCACATCGACATCCGAACCGGATGTGCCGCACTACGGCTTCGGATGGCGCCTGAACGGCCCGGTGCAATGGCACAGCGGCGAAAGCATCGGCTTCCGAAATGTGATCGTTCGATACCCGGAAAAGCACTTGACCGTGATCGTGCTGACCAATCGCAACGATCCCGAACCGTACCCGCTGGCGCAGAAGATCGCCCAGCGCTGGCTGGACACCCTGCAATGAACACCGGTTCCGACGCCCTGCTGGGCATCCACCACGCGGCACTGATCTGCAGCGATTATGCGTGTTCAAAAGACTTCTACGTCCGTATCCTCGGCCTGCGCGTACTGGCCGAGAACCACCGCGCCGCGCGAGACTCCTGGAAGCTGGATCTGGCCCTGCCCGACGGCAGCCAGCTGGAACTGTTCTCGTTCCCCTCGCCACCGCCCCGCCCCAGCCGCCCGGAGGCCCAGGGCCTGCGCCACCTCGCGTTCCGGGTCGCTGCGCTGGAGCCGTTCATCGAACGTCTGGCCAGCCACGGCGTGGACTGCGAACCGATCCGCGTGGACGAATACACCGGCCGCCGCTTCACCTTCTTCGCCGACCCGGATGGCCTGCCGCTGGAGCTGTACGAAGTCGGTTGAGGCCCCGGGGGTCAGATCCCTTTTCCGACGGAAAAGGGATCTGACCCCATCGCCGACCCATCGCCGCCACCGGAAACATCATCCACGCATGGCGTGGATCTACCGTGTCGACCAAGGTCGACACCTACCAACAGCCGAAGGAATTTGTCAGAGGTGGGGCGGTGTGGGTGGGCAGGACCGTTGGCGCCATGGATGGCGCCATCGAGCCCCCAAGGATGGGTTTACGGCGTGTCCTGCCCCCCCACACCGCCCCGCCATCCCACGGAATCCCGCCGTTGAGGTTGCCGGCCAGCGGCCGGCACTACCGCGGGAGCAGGGCGCAACCCTGCAACGCCCCCCTTCCCCATACTCCGCCGAATGGGTATACAGTCGACCCATGCCGGCACCGTGCCGGAATGAACCCTGGGAGGGGACCATGCGCAAGACCTTCAAGACCCTGCTGCTGGCATTGCCGATGTGCCTGGCCGCACTCTCGGCGCAGGCCGCCGACGGCGCCGCCGGCCGCTGGAAGACCATCGACGACAAGACCGGCAAGGTGAAGTCGATCGTCGAGATCACCCAGGCCCCCAACGGCACGCTGACCGGCAAGGTGGTCGACATCCTGCACTCGGACAAGGGCCCGAACCCGGTCTGTGACGGCTGTGAAGGCGCCAACAGGAACAAGCCGGTGAAGGGCATGACCATCCTCTGGAACCTGAAGGCCGACGGCGCCAACAAGTGGTCCGGCGGCACCATCCTCGACCCGGCCAACGGCAAGACCTACAAGTCGAAGATGGAACTGCAGCCCGGCGGCACCCGGCTGGACGTGTCCGGCTGCATCGCCTTCATCTGCCGCGCGCAGACCTGGCAGCGCGAATAAGCGCCCCGCACCTCCGTCAACCCGTGACCCGGCCCCGGCCGGGTCACGTCGTTGCGGGCATGCGATAATCTGCGGTTCCCCTCGGATCCACCCGCGACCATGACCCGTACCGCGCTCGTCACCACCGCCCTGCCCTACGCCAACGGCCCGCTGCACCTGGGCCACCTGGTCGGCTACATCCAGGCTGACATCTGGGTACGTGCGCGGCGAATGAGCGGCGGCAGGACCTGGTTCGTCTGCGCCGATGACACCCACGGCACACCGATCATGCTGGCCGCGGAAAAGGCCGGGGTCACCCCGGAAACCTTCATCGCCAACATCCAGGCCAGCCACGAACGTGACTTCGCCGCCTTCGGCGTGGCCTTCGACCACTACGACTCGACCAATTCGGCGGCCAACAAGGCGTTGACCGAGCAGTTCTACCTGAAGCTGGAAGCGGCCGGCCACATCAGCCGCCGTTCGGTCGCGCAGTTCTACGACCCGGCCAAGGGCATGTTCCTGCCCGACCGCTACGTCAAGGGCATCTGTCCGAACTGCGGCAGTCCCGACCAGTACGGCGACAACTGCGAAGTCTGCGGCGCGACCTACGCACCGACCGACCTGAAGGAACCGCGTTCGGTCATCTCCGGTGCCACGCCGGAAATGCGCGATTCGGAGCACTTCTTCTTCGAGGTGGGTCACTTCGATGCGTTCCTGCGCGAATGGCTGGCCGGCGATGTCGCCCTGCCGGGCGTGAAGGCCAAGCTGGGCGAGTGGCTCAATGCCGAGGGTGGCCTGCGCGCGTGGGACATCTCGCGCGATGCGCCGTACTTCGGCTTCCAGATTCCCGGCCAGCCGGGCAAGTACTTCTATGTCTGGCTGGATGCACCGATCGGCTACCTGTCCAGCTTCCAGACCCTGTGCGGCAGGATCGGTGAGGACTTCGAAGCGCACCTGCGTGCCGGCACCGCCACCGAACTGCACCACTTCATCGGCAAGGACATCGTCAACTTCCATGGCCTGTTCTGGCCGGCGGTACTGCACGGAACCGGCCACCGCGCGCCGACCCGCCTGCACGTCAACGGCTACCTGACCGTGGACGGCGCCAAGATGAGCAAGTCGCGCGGCACCTTCGTGATGGCCCGTACCTTCCTCGATGCCGGCCTGGAGCCGGAAGCGCTGCGCTACTACTACGCCGCCAAGTCCGGCGGTGGCGTCGACGATCTCGACCTGAACCTGGGCGACTTCATCGCCCGCGTCAACGCCGACCTGGTCGGCAAGTTCGTCAACCTGGCCAGCCGCTGCGCCGGCTTCATCAGCAAGCGCTTCGACGGCCAGCTGGCCGCGCAGCTGCCCGACGCGGCGCAGTACCAGCGCTTCGTCGATGGGCTGGCGCCGATCCGTGAAGCCTACGAGCGCAACGACCCGGCTGCGGCGATCCGCTTGACCATGACCCTGGCCGACGAAGCCAACCGCTACATCGACGACGTCAAGCCGTGGGTCATCGCCAAGCAGGAAGGCGCCGATGCGCAGCTGCAGGCCGTGTGCAGCCAGGGCCTGAACCTGTTCCGCGTGCTGGTCACCGCCCTGAAGCCGGTGCTGCCGGCCACCGCCGCGCAGGCCGAGGCCTTCCTGGCCGCGCCGGTGAACGAGTGGACCGAGCTGGCGCAACCGCTGCTGGGACACCGCATCACCGAGTACACCCCGCTGTTCACCCGTATTGACCCGAAGAAGATTGACGCCATGATCGACGCCTCCAAGGACACCCTGCAGCCGGCGGCTGCCGCTGCCCCCGCTGCCAAGCCGGCCGCCCCGGCCCCGGCCCCGGCCAAGGACGAAGCAAAGAGCGCCGACGCGCCGGCCTACATCGGCATCGACGATTTCGCCAAGCTCGACCTGCGCATCGGCAAGGTGCTGGTCTGCGAGTTCGTGGAAGGTTCGGACAAGCTGCTGCGCTTCGAACTGGACGCCGGCGAGCTGGGCAAGCGCCAGATCTTCTCCGGCATCCGTGGCAGCTACGGCGAACCGGAGAAGCTGGTGGGCCGCAGCGTGGTGTTCATCGCCAACCTGGCCCCGCGCAAGATGCGCTTCGGCCTGAGCGAAGGCATGATCCTGTCGGCCGGCTTCGACGGTGGCGCACTGGCGCTGCTGGACGCCGACAGCGGCGCGCAGCCGGGCATGCCGGTTCGCTGATGCCTGCAGCGGGCGTGGTTACGGCCGCGCCCGTCGGCAGCTCCGGCCCCGGGAGGCAACGCGATGGGAAGCAACGCAATGGAACTGGCGCTGTTCGACTTCGACCACACCGTGACCACCTGCGATACCTATGGCCGCTTCCTGCGCCGCGTGGCCACCGCCGAACAGCTGGCACAGGCATGGTGGAAAGTCGGGCCGTGGCTGGCCGCGTACAGGTTGAAGCTGATCTCGGCCGAACGCATCCGTGCACGCGTCACCCGCCTGACTTTCAGTGACCGCCACAGCGATGACATCGCCACGCTGGCCGCAGGCTTCTCGCGCGAGTTCCTGCCCGACGTGGTGCGCCCGGAAATGCTGGAGCAGATCCGTTGGCACAAGGAACAGCAGCACACCGTCGTGATCGTGTCCGGCTCGCTGGACCTGTACCTGCGGCCGTGGTGCGAGCAGCTGGGCCTGCAGCTGATCTGCAACCGGCTGGAAAGCCAGGACGGCCGCCTGACCGGCCGTTACGCTGGTGGCGACTGCGGCCCGCGCAAGGTCGAGCACATCCGCCGCCAGTTCGATCTGTCGCGCTACGTGCGCATCCATGCCTACGGTGACAGTTCCGAAGACAAGCCGATGCTGGCGCTGGCCCACGAGCGCTGGTTCCGCGGCAAGCCCCTGAAATAACCCAACGCGCAGCCTTCGCCACGCATGAGCCTGATCCCGCCCCTGACCGAACGCCTCGACCGCCTGCTGCCGCAGACCCAATGCGGGCAATGCGGCTATGACGGCTGCCGCCCGTACGCGCAGGCAATGGCACGTGGCGAGGCGGGTGTGGACCGTTGCCCGCCGGGTGGAGACGCCGGTGCACGGGCGTTGGCGCAGGTGCTGGGTGTACCGGCGATTCCGTTCGATCGTTCGCGCGGCGAGCACAAGGCGGCCCAGGTGGCGTTGATCGCCGAAGCCGACTGCATCGGCTGCACCAAGTGCATCCAGGCCTGCCCGGTGGACGCCATCGTCGGCGGCGCCAAGTACATGCACACGGTCATTGCCGACCTGTGCACCGGCTGCGAGCTGTGCATCCCGCCGTGCCCGGTGGACTGCATCGAGCTGGTGCCGCTGTAACAGGGGTCAGATCCCTTTCCGCAGGAAAGGGATCTGACCCCATCCCGCAGTTACGGCACCGCTGCCGTCACCACGATCTCGACCTTCCACTCGGCGTGGGCGAGCTTGGCTTCGAAGGTTGCGCGGGCCGGAGTCGCGCCCTCGACCACCCACTCGTCCCACGCCTTGTTCATGCCGTCGAAGTCGGCGATGTCGGCCAGGAACACTTCCGCACGCAGCACGTGCTGGCGATCACTGGCGACCAGCGCCAGCAGCTTGTCGATCTCCGCCAGCACCTGCCGGGTCTGGCCGGTGATGTCCTGGCTGGTGTCTTCCGGAATCTGGCCGGAGAGGTAGGCGACCTTGTTGTACACGGTCATTTCGGACATGCGCGGTCCGACGTCGTAACGCTCCATCATGGGCGTGGCTCCTGCGGGTGATCAGGCCCGCATTGTCCTCCAATCCGGTCAACGGTGGGTGCACGGGTCCCCGCGCGAGACGTCACTACCGGGCTCCGACACATCTGCTGGTCAAATGGCGGCGACAGGCGCACGATGCGCCACGCCCCGCGTTGACACCGCACTCGCCCCTCCTGACGCACCCTTGCGCCGATGACCGCAGCCACCAACCCCGCCGCCGCTTCCTCCACCCCGGCATGGAAGCGGGTCCTCACCATTGTCGTTCCCCTGCTGATCCTCTCGCTGGCCCTGCATGGCCTGGCCAGTGAATTCGATGAGCACGGCTACCGCGCCATCCGCCAGGCGTTCCGCCAGCTCAGTGGCCTGCAGATCACGCTCACCGTGATGCTCGGCCTGGCCAGCTACGCCTGCCTGATCGGCTTCGATGCCATTGGCCTGCGCCGCAGCGGCATCCGCGTGCATCCGGCACGCATCGGCATTACCGCCTTCCTTGCGCATACGCTGGGCCAGACGGTGGGCTTTGCCGCGTTGACCGGTGGCGCAGTGCGCCTGCGTGGCTACCGCAGCGCCGGCCTGGACCTGGCGCAGATCGGCCAGGTGGTGCTGATGAGCACGCTCGGTTTCGTGTTCGGTGCGTGGCTGTTGATCAGCGTGGCGCTCTGCATGGAACCGGCGGCAGCGGCGTTGGCATTGCCACTGAATCCCGATGCCGTGCGCATCGTCGGCATCGTCGCCCTGCTCGCCTATCTGGGTACCGTGCTGCTGGTCGGTCGCGATGGACGGCAGTTCAGCGTGTTCGGCCATGCGTTGTGGCTGCCCGACCGCCGCACCATGCTCGGCGTCACCGTGCTCAGCGTGATCGAGCTGGTGCTGGCCAGCGCCGCGTTCTATGTGCTGCTGCCGGACTCGACGCCCACCGGCCTGCCCGGCTTCGTCGGCCTGTACCTCGTCGCGGTACTGGCCGGCCTGGTCTCGACCGTGCCGGCCGGCCTGGGCGTGTTCGAATGGAGCCTGTTGAAGCTGTTGCCCCAGGTGGCACCGGCGGCGGTGCTGGCGGCCGCGTTGATCTACCGCGTGACCTATTACGTACTACCGCTGGTGCTGGCCACGTTGCTCGCCCTTGCGCCCGCGCTGCGCCAGCCGCTGCAGGCCAGTGCCGGGGCAACCCGCGCCGGCTGGAACGCACTGCGCCCATGGTTGCCGCAGATCATCGCGCTGGCGGTGTTCAGCATCGGCGCCGCGCTGGTCATCGACGGCACGCTGCCCACGCCACGCCGGCACCTGGTGAATGCCTCGCTGCCGATCCTGGAAACCTCGCACCTGATCGGCAGCCTCAGTGGTGTCGCGCTGCTGCTGATCGGGCAGGGCCTGGCCCGTCGCAGCCACGCGGCGTGGATGCTGGCGATGGCGGTGTGCGTGGTCACCCCGCTGCCGCTGTGGCTGCGCGGTGGCCAACCGTTGATCGCCGTCTCGGCGGTGCTGGTGGCGATGGCGCTGTGGGCTGCGCGCCGCGAGTTCTACCGCCAGGGTGCGCTGCTGGATGAAGCCTGGTCGTGGCCGTGGCTGCGCAACCTGGGGCTGGTGCTGGTGGCGGTGACCTGGCTGCTGTTCTTCACCTACAGCCATGTCGAATACCAGAACGAGCTGTGGTGGCAGTTCGCGGTCTCCGGCAACGCACCGCGCGCGTTGCGCGCGTTGCTGGTGGTGGCCATCGCGCTGGTGATGTTCGGCCTGGCGCGGCTGCTGCACAGCACGCGTAGCCCGCTGCCCGCCGCCGATGAAGCGACGCTGCAATCGCTGGCGCCGGTCCTGGCCGGTGCCACCGACACCCAGGCCTGCCTGGTGCTGACCGCTGACAAGGCAGTGCTGCGCGATGAAGCGAAACTCGGCTTCGTGATGATGCAGCGCTATGGGGGTTCGCTGATCGCGATGGGCGACCCGGTCGGCCCGCCGGACGTCGCCCGCGCATTGATCTGGCGCTTCCGCGAGGAAGCCGACCGCCTCGGCCTGCGCCCCGTCTTCTACCAGGTCGGCGAGACTTACTGGCAGACCTATCTCGACCTTGGCTTGGGGCTGGTCAAGCTGGGCGAAGAAGCGATGGTGCCGCTGCATGATTTCGGCCTGGAAGGGCGCGAGCGCGCCGACCTGCGCCAGGCCTGGAACCGGGGCAAGCGGGGTGGCCTGTCCTTCCGCGTGGCGCCCGTGGAGGAAATTCCCAGCCTGCTGCCGCGCCTGCACGCGATCTCCAACGCATGGCTGGAAGACAAGGCCGGCGACGAAAAGGGCTTCTCGCTCGGCAGCTACGACCCGGATTACCTGGTGCGCTTCCCGGTGGCGCTGGTCGAGGCCGAAGGCCAGATCGTGGCCTTCGCCAATCTTTGGCAGGCACCGGCCGGCGCCGAGCTGTCGGTGGACCTGATGCGCCACGTCAGCGAAGCACCGAAGGGCACGATGGACTTCCTCTTCATCGAGCTGTTCCTGTGGGGCCGCGCACAGGGCTATGCACGTTTCTCGCTGGGCATGGCGCCGCTTTCCGGGCTGGCACAGCATCGTCTGGCTGGCCGCTGGAACCGGCTGGCCGGCCTGCTGGCGCGGCATGGCGAACGTTTCTACGGGTTCAGTGGCCTGCGCCGCTTCAAGTCGAAGTTCGATCCGCAATGGCGGCCGCGCTATCTCGCCGCGCCCGGCGGCATGCACCTGCCGGCGGCGCTGCTGGACGCCACGCGCCTGATCTCTCTGGACCCGCGGCGCAACTGACGACCCGCGCCACCCGGCAGGTGTCGACCTTGGTCGACACGCCAGCGCCGACCAAGGTCGGCATTTTCCAGCATGCTGGCCAGCGTGGCCCGGCGCTACGCCCCGCCCTTGAGGATCACCTCGGCCAGCCGATCATAGTCACCGCCGAAATGGTGGTCGCCCGGCAGCTTCACCCGCTTCACGCCGTCATTGGCCGGCAGGTCCGGGCACAGTGCGTCCTCGTCCTTGTCGCCATATACGCACAGGGTTCTTTCCGCCGGCAGCCTGGCCACTTCCGGAGCGATCGGCAGGCCATCGCCGCCACCGCCCAGCCAGTTGCTGACGTGGAATTCAAAGTCGGCCTTCCTGCCTACCGACAGCAGCACGATACGATCCAGCGCTGCGCGGGTATCGGCATCGAGCTGGTTGATGGTCGCCGGCAGCACGTCGGCGCCCTGCGAGAAACCGATCAGCATCACCTTGTCGCGGTGCCACTGCTGGCGGTAGTGGTCGATGATCTTCTGCAGGTCAGCGGCGAAGCCCTTCGGCGTGCGCTCGCTCCAGAAGTAGCGCAACGAGTCGATGCCGACCACGGCCACGCCGTGCTCGTTGAGCGACGACGCCACGTCCTTGTCCAGGCCGGCCCAGCCACCATCGCCGGAAACGAATACCGCCAGCGTATCGCCGCTACCGGTCGCCGGTACTTCCACCACCGGCAGGCCTTTCAGCGCGGCCGGCGGCGGTGCCAGACTGACCCCGGCCTGCGCGCCGATCACCCGCGCCGCGGCCACCAGACCGGGTGAGGCATCACCGCGCGCGGTTCGCTTGAATTCGCGTGCCATGGCGACCTGCTGAACGAACCGACTGGCCTCGCCCACCTTGCAGCCGTGATCGCCAGCGGCACTCAACCACGGAAAATTCAGTTCGGCGGGCTGCAGCGTGTTGTGCTTCACACCATCGCCGCAGACCATGCGCTCATGGTTGTGGTCCGGGCAGAAGCCGGTGGTCAGCAGGCCGGCAAACACCTGGGTGTCGGCTTGCGCCGCGAGCGAATAGGCCATCTCGGCACCCTCGCCGTCACCGCCGACCAGCGGCAGGTGGTAGCCGGGCAGATGCAGGGACGCCTGCAGCCAGCGCGAGAAGTTCTCGACGTCACCGGCGCCGAACGAGCAGGTCGGATCACCCTCGCGCTTGAGCACGCCGCGCAGGTGCGCGATGTCCACAGCGGCAACCATGGCGCCGTCGGCACGCAGGGCTTCGATCGGCAGGCGGCTGGTGTCACCACCCGGGGTGGGCTCGTGGAACCAGATCACCACCCGCTGCGGCGTGCCGGCCGGCATGTGCACCGGAATCTGCTCGAACCGCCCATGGCTGAACTGCTGCGGGGTCCCCGCCGCCGTCGCCGGCAGCGCGGCCAGCGCCAGAACCACACCCATTGCCCTGCCCAGCCCTGCACGCTTCATATCGCATCCCCGATGGAATGCGCACACGATACGCCGCCACCGCGTGCACGGCACGTACCGGTGCAGGCCGTTGGCGATTCAGTCGGCCGTGGTACGCCGACTGCGCCGGTATAGTGCCAGCGCCAAGTACAGCAGCCAGCCTACGATCACCACGATCACGACCTTCTGGCCCAGCCCGCGCGGCGGACCGGCGCGCCACAACACATGCAGCCACAACAGTACGAACGCCAGCCAGGCCCAGCCCCAGAGCAGGCTCGCGGCGGACTGCCAACCCGGTTCGCGGCGCAGGTACCAGGCCTGCAGCAGCATGCCGACGCTGGCACACAGGAACGCCGTGTTGGCCGCCAGCCCATGGATGAACGGTGCCAGCAGCGGCGTCGCTTCCGGCAGCCAGCTGTCACCGATGGCGACCGTGGCCAGGCCCAGTGCCGAGACAGTGAACAGCAGCGGCGCCGCCGCGCTGCGCCGCGGGCCGACGCTGCCCCGGTAGAGGCTGATGCCGAGCAGGGCGATCGCCAATGCCAGCAGGCAGTAGGCCGCGCGCAATGCCAACCCCCACGGCCCGTGCAGATAGAGGCTGAGCGTGGCCCGCACCCAGTCCAGATCGGTGCGTGCGAACTGGGTCCACAGCGCGGTGGCCACGAACAGCAGCAGCGCCGCCAGCGCCAGCAGTGCCGCTGGGCGCGCGCGGCTCATGTGGACGCCTCCGGGTGCCGCGCCAGCCATTCGGCCAACGCCTTGCGATAGCGCTGCAGCTCGTCGGCATACAGGTCCAGCACACATAGCGGGCAACCGCTGCCGCAACATTCGTTCGGACCGGGCTCTTCCGGCGGCAGCGGACGGGGATCGGGATCAGGGACGGACACGGTTGGAAGCGGCAATCGGTGGAAACGGGCCCCAGTGTACCGGGCTGGTTCAGCGGCCCAGCTGCCGGCGCAGGTTGTCGCGCGCGGCAGAGTCGAGGCGCTGGTGGAAGAATTCGCTGAGGAAGATGCGCGGTGCACGCAGCAGGCCCTGCAGGAAACGGCGGCGGCCGGCGCGATACAGGAAGCCTGGCACCACGCCCTTGTACTCTTCGGCCACGCCGCGGTCATAGGCGCTGAACACCGGCTCCGGCGCGGCCAGGATCGCCATGTCGCAGTCCAGGAACAACGCGGCCTCGGCATCGACATCGTCCGGGCCAAGCTCGCCGTGGCGGGCAGTCAGCAGGATCAGCTGCTCGACCCGGGCCGCGTCGACCATGGCAAGTTCCGGCGCCTGTGCGATCGCCTGCAGGGCCAGCTGCGCCGAACGCGCTTCGTTGTCCTTTCGCCCCGCCACATAGATCGCATCGTGGTAGAGCGCGGCCAGGTAGACCTCGGCCGGCTGCTGCCAGCCTGGACCGTCGGCAACCTCCTGGCAGTGCTGCAGCACCGCACGCACGTGGCCGAAGTGATGGTAGGCACGTGGTGGCGTTGCATAGCTGTCCTGCAGCGCCTGCCACTGCGCCGGAGCGAGCGTCAGCGGGGAGAAGTCCATGACCGGATCATCCCGCCTGCGCCGGTAGCGGGCAAGCCGGCCATTTTTTCACCACACCCTCACAACGCTCTCCGCACGGGGCCCCAACGCGGTTGTCCACAGCTTTGTCGAGCGCTGGTCCACACCGGCTGTGGATGAACGCGCGGACCGACCAGCGGTCACTGCAGGGGTGCGCGCACAGGTCTACACTCGCCTCAGGCGGGAGCGCCCGCCGCTGCCGGGAGCCGTCATGTACCGTCCTGCCGCCCGATCCGTTCTGCTCGCATTGGCCGCATTGGCGGCACCCTCCGCGATCGCACTGAACCCTGACGCGAGCGAAGCCCCTGCGGTCGCTGCCAGCACCACCGCGCCGACGATTCCAACACCGCAGCAGGTGTTCGCGATTCCACCGGCCATGCTCGATATGCTGCACACCCAGGTGACCCGTCGCAGCTATTCGCGCGAGCAGCGCCTGCAGGCGCTGGTGGAGATGATCTTCGACCGCCATGGCATGGACCTGCAGTACGACGCCGACGCGACCCTTACTGTCAGCGAGATCTGGCAGCAGCGACGCGCCAACTGCCTGGCCTTTACCCTGATGTTCGTCGCACTGGCACGCGAAGCCGGCATCCAGGCGCGCGTGCAGGAAGTTGGCCAGGTGGTGTCGTGGTACCAGGACCAGGCCCAGGGCCTGGTCTACAGCGTAGGCCACGTCAATGCCGGGGTCGGCTTTGCCGGCCGCTTCGCCACCGTCGATCTGGATCGCAATGTGCTGTACGACCGCCGCGGGCCGCTGCCGATCAGCCAGGCGCGGGCGTTGGCGCACTTCTACAACAATCGCGGTGCCGAACGCATGGCCAGCGGCGACCTGGCGGGCGCACGTACCTTCTTCGACACCGCGCTGGCGCAGGACGGCAGCTTCGCTGCCACCTGGAACAACCTGGGCGTGCTGGAAAACCGCACGGGCGATACCGCCGCTGCACGCCGGGCTCTGGAAAGGGCGCTGCGACTGGACGGCCGCCAGGATGCTGCACTCACCAACGCCAGCGCCCTCTACCGCAAGCTCGGCATGATTGCGCAGGCCCAGGCGCTGGAGCAGCGGTTGCAATCGGTGCAGCGCGAAGACCCATTCGCGCAGTACATGCTCGGTGCCGAGGCCGAACGCGCCGGGCAACTGCAGCAGGCGATCCGCTATTACCGGCAGGCCGTGCGCCTGTACGACACCGCGCACCAGTTCCACTTCGGGCTGGCGCGGGTCTATTTCCTGGCGGGCCAGCTCAAGCACGCCGATCGTGAGCTGCTGCGTGCACAGGAACTGGGCGGGGCGCCGCAGCAGGCGCGCTACCAGGCCAAGCTGGACAGCCTGGCCCGCTGGCGCGCACAGCAGCAGGCCCGGCGCTGAAGGCCGGTCAGGCCTTCTTGAGGAAGCAGGTCTTCAAGACCAGGCCCTTGATCTTGTCCGAATTGCCTTCGATGTGCTCGGCATCGTCCTCGACCAGGCGGATGTTGCGGATCACGGTGCCCTGCTTGAGCGGGATCGAGGAGCCCTTCACCTTCAGGTCCTTGATCACGGTGACGGTGTCACCGGCCTGCAGGGTATTGCCGTTGCTGTCACGCACGACCTGGGTCGAACCGGCACTTTCCTCGGCGGTCCATTCGAAGCCGCAGTCGGCGCAGATCCACAGCGCGCCATCGGCGTAGGTGTTTTCCAGGGTGCACTGCGGGCAGGCAGGGGCAGAAGACATCAGCAAGTACCTCAAAGTGAATCAACAGCTGCCATTGTAACCGCCCGGCTCCCCCGGCATTTTCCGGGCAGTACGCCGCGACCTCCTTGACCCGGCCCGGAACAGGAAACCGCGGGACCTTGCAGTCAGCGGCGAACTGCAGCAGAGTGCGCGGCCCCTGATCGCCCCCGGAACTCCCCATGCGCCTCGGCATCGACTTCGGTACCAGCAACTCCGCCGCCGCCATCGTGCATGAAGGAAAACTGCTGCCGATCCGCTTCGGCGACGCCGAGCAGTTCCGTACCAGCGTGTACTTCCCCGGCGTGGTGCCCGACCCGGATGACTTCCAGCTCGATGACGGCCAGGAGCACCAGCTGCAGCAGATGATCGACAGCGCTGCGCGTGCGGCGCGCGCCGCCGGCCAGCAACGCACGCCGCAGGCGCTGCGCCGCGAAGCCCTGCGCGCGCTGCGCCGGGAATGGATGGAAGCCCGTGCCGGCAAGGAACGCAGTGCCAGCGACCTGCTGCAGAATGCGGTCTACGGTGACGAAGCGCTGGAAGCCTATTTCGAGGAACACGAAGGCAACCTGGTGCAGAGCCCGAAATCGATGCTCGGCTACAACCTGCACCCGCGCGCCAAGCAGACCATCACCGGCATCGCCGCGCACATCCTCGAACACATCCGCCTGACCGCCAGCGCCCAGCTCGGCCAGCCGCTGAGAGCGGCCCTGCTTGGGCGTCCGGTGCAGTTCCGCAGCTCGATCGGTGCGGCCGGCAATGACCAGGCGCTGGACATCCTGCGCGAAGCCGCCAGCCAGGCCGGTTTCGACCAGATCGATTTCCTCGAGGAACCGGCCGCGGCGGCCATGCACTATCACGCCGAAAGCCGCGAGCGGCACCAGGCCGTGATCGTCGACATCGGCGGCGGTACCACCGATATCGCCCACGCCGAAGTCGGCGGCGACGACGCCCCGCGCATCCACCGCGCCTGGGGCATCGCCCGCGGCGGTACCGACATCGACCTGGCGCTGAGCCTGTCCAGCTACATGCCGCTGTTCGGCCGCGGCATCACCCGCGTGCCCGCCCACCACTATGTGGAAGCGGCCACCGTGCAGGACATGACCCGCCAGCGCGACTTCCGCCAGCACAAGTATGACCATGTCGACAATCCGTGGGGCGCGCGCCTGCAGGCCCTGCAGGACACCGGCAATACCGCCCGCCTGTACCGCGACGTCGAGCGCGCCAAGATCGCCCTCAGCGCCGCCAGCGAACATCGCAGCACGCTGGACTACATCGCCCGCGACCTGCATGCCGACAGCAGCGCCGACGGCCTGGCCGCAGCCGCGCATGGTTATCTGGAGCAGCTCCGGGAGCTGCTGGCCCAGGTCCGCAGCGACATCGGCGGCGACCCGGACGCGGTGTTCCTGACCGGCGGCATGTCCCGCGCCGGGTATCTGCGCCAGGCCGTTGCGGAGGCCTTCCCGGGCGCCCGCATGGTCCACGGCGAGCCCTCGCTGGGCGTGGTCCAGGGCCTTGCTTTGGCGGCAGCAAGCCAGGATTAACAAAACGTTACGCGATCTAAGTTACTCTTGGTCGGCTAGAACCCTGCTGCACCTTCCACCGGCCACGCCGGTGTGTGTCCACGGTGCAGCCTGGCCCGCCCTGCGGGCCTAGCGGCCATGCCTTCCTGGCTCGTTCATGGTCCGCGTACCACCGGAGCCGCCATCGAGACCCGCTTTGGGCACCCGCCAGGCCCCTGAGGCCTTACAACCTGACGCAGCACATGCACCCATCGACTGCCGCCGTTGTGACGCGGTCTGTTGCCGGCTGCCCGTGTTGCTGCAGCCCGGCGACCACGTGCCCGGCCAGTTCCTGTCACGCGACACCCACGGCCGTGCCGTGATGGCGCGCAACGAGGAAGGCTGGTGTGCGGCGATCGATCCCTATCACCTGCGCTGCACGATCTATTCGCAGCGCCCGGCGATCTGCCGCCAGTTCTCGATGGGCGGCAGTGACTGCCGCCGTGAGCGGCAGGACTACCTGCGCCAGGCCGATGCCTGGGCGCTTTCCTCCCCTTCCACCTGACAGGAGCAACCATGCCCCGCAAGGCAAAGACCCCCGCGAAGGCCAGCAACAGCATCCGCAGCGAACGCAAGGGCGCGGCCGCCAGCACCGTGGTCAGCAGCGATTCGATCGCTTCGGACCTGGCAGCGTTCCGCAAGGCCGGTGGCAAGATCGAAGTCCTCGGCACCACCTGGGCGCTGAAGAAAGCCAGCTGACCCAGTACCGACCGCGGCGGCGCTGCCGCCGCGGCCTGCCGGATCGCGCTCAGCGATCCAGGCTTACCCGAACACTGCCCGAATGCGACTGGATGCGGATATCACCGTCGCCGCTGCCCAGCCGCGTATCAAGATGGCTGCCGGGGCCGTAGCGCGGCCGCTCCACCTGGCCGGCATCGCTGTTGATCGACCCGCTGAAGCTGTTCACCGACAGCTGCGCCGAAACCGCGCGTGGCAGGCGCAGGTTGACCGACGCACTCACCGATTCGACATTGATCCGGCCCCCCGGCGCCAGCCCGGCCGCCGACAGATCGATGCTGCCCGATACGGTTTCCACCGCCAACCGCTGCACCCGCCGGGCATCGACCTCGACCCGGCCGGATACCGTCTGTGCACCGATGTCACCGGACACGCCGCCACCGGCTTCGATCCGGCCGCTGACCGTGTTCACATCCAGCTTCGGGGTCTGCAGGCGCGCGCTGACACCGCCACTGACCGTATTGAGCTTGCTGTCGCCGCTGCGACCGGAGGCGCTCAGGCTGCCGCTGACCGTGTCGGCCTGCAGGCGACGCACATCGATGCCGCTGATGTCCTGGTTGGCACTGACCGTGCTCAGCAGCAGTTCCACCGAACGCGGCACGTTCAGCACCAGCGTCGCGCCACCGTTGTTGTTGCGACGCGGATACTCGATTTCCCAGCGTACGCGGTTGGCACTCTTCTCCTGGCGCAGCTGGAGGCCATCGCTGAGCGTACCGGTGAGCTGCACGTCGTTGCGGTCCCAGCCACGCACGGTCACTTTGCCGGCCACGTTGCTCAGTTCGATGCGGCCGCCGGCGGCCAGGTTGTGGCGTTCGTCGATCCGGGTGTCAGCCAGGGCCACTGCGGGCAGCAGCAACAGCGCGCCGCAGCAGGTCATCAGGGTTCGTGTCATCGGGGGTCTCCTCAGGTCGTCAGGCCGGACTCGGCGGCATAGGCCGCCTGCCGGGTCAGTTCCAGCCGCAGCGCATAGGTGCGCTTGAGCTGGCCAAGCAGGTGAGGCGCACGTGGATCCTGCGCCAGCGCGGCCTGGATCTGTGCCGCGCTTTCATCCAGTTCGTGCAGGGCCGGTTGCCATTCCGGTGCCCGGCCTGAGGGCAGCGAGGCCACCGCCTGCCGGTACTGCTCGGTCATCGCCGCAGCCTGCAACTGCAGGGTAGACGGCACCGGCGCATCCGGCTGCACGTGGCGCCATGGCGCCACCGCGTACAGCGCCAGGCTGGCCGCCAGGACAGCGCCGGCCGGCAACCACCCGCGGCGCCGCGAACGCGCTGGCAGCGCCACCACGTTGTCGGCCGGCACAGGCGCCGCCTGCGGCTCGCGCGGCGGCAGCCGCGCGGACAGGCGTGCCCAGCCATCGGCCGGTACATCGCGCTCGTTCGGCAGCGCGCGCAGCCGGGCCAGCAGATCGTGATCGCAATCGTGTTCGTGTGTACTCATGTCATGTCTCCCAGCCGTGCGCGCAGCAGGCCGCGCGCACGATGCAGCTGTGCCTTTGAACTGCCGACGGCCATCTGCAGCTGCTCGGCGATTTCCTGGTGTTTCCAGCCTTCGATGTCGTGCAGTACCAGTACCGCACGCGCCCTCGGAGGCAGCGTCGCGAGTGCGCGCTCCAGGTCGCGCTCGGTGCCGGCACAACGGTCGTGCACCGCCAGCTCCTGCAGGCCGCCGTCGACCTCCTCCAGACTGTCGTGGTCCTGCCCGGCGGCGCGCCCGCGCAGTTCCATCAGTGCGGCGTTGACGCCCAACCGGTGCAACCAGGTCGACAGGCTGCTTTCGAACCGGAACCCCGGCAGCGCCTTCCATGCCTGCAGGAACGCTTCCTGCAGGGCATCCTCGGCACGCGCCTGCTGGCCCCCGCACAGGCGCCACAGTACGGCGAACACGCGCGGCGCATGGCGCCGGTACAGCAGTTCGTAGGCCGCAGTGTCACCGGCGGCGGCCGCCCGCACCAGGGCGGGTTCGTCGACAGGGGCGTGGGCGGCAGGCGGCGCTGGCATGGTGGTGTCGAGCATATCGCTTGGATGCGGCGACCCGGAAAAAGGTTTAGAGCCGATCGCCGATCAAGGCCATGCAACCTTTTCGACGATGGCTGCATCCATGGAAGGTCATTCGAGAAAACACCTCCAGGGAGATCCGCCATGTCCAGCCCGTCCTGCGCCGCCCTGCTGGTTATCGTCGCTTGCGTCGTGCTGCAGGCATCGGGCCTGTCCTTGCGGTTGTGCCCCGACAACGGCCGCGCCTGCCTGCAGCAGCATCGACAGGAGCTGGTCTGCCTGGCGTGGTCGCCGATGGTCGAAACCCCGGCACGCGCCGGGTAACATCGAGGCCGTTCCCGCCACCTGTTTTCGCCCCCATGATGTTGTCGCTGAAGGATCACCTGCCGGCCTGGAGCCACCCATGGCTGAACTACGCGGGCGTGGCCCTGCAGATCGTGCTGGTGCTGCTGGTCGCCTGGCTGCTTCGGGTACTGGCCCGTCGCCTGATCCGGCGCTTTGCCGAGCACTACACGCTGCCACCTGAAATGGTGATGGGCGCGCGCCGGATCACCAGTTTCGTGGTCTATTTCAGCGCCCTGCTGTATATCCTCAGCCTGCTCGGCGCGAAGCCTTCAGTGCTGTGGACCGCGTTCACCGGCTTCGCCGCCGTGGGCGCAGTGGCCTTCTTCGCGGCCTGGAGCGTGCTCTCCAACATCTTCTGCACGTTGCTGATCTTCACCACTCGCCCGTTCCGCCTGCATGACTACATCGAAGTGCTGGAGAACGGCGAGAAGCCGGGCCTGAAGGGGCGGGTGATCGACGTGAACCTGATCTACACCACGCTGCAGGAAACCGGCGACGGCCATGAGGGTACGGTGCTGCAGCTACCGAACAACCTGTTCTTCCAGCGCACGGTGCGCCGCTGGCGCGACCCGGCGCAGGCCCCCGGCGGCATCCAGGGCGACGGCTGAGGGTGGGGTTTTCGGCAGGGCTGCGCCCTGCACCTGCAGAGGCCGAAGCCGAAGCAAGATCAAGAGCGGCATTCCGTGGGATGGCGGGGCGGTGTGGGTGGTCAGGACACGCCGTAAACCCATCCATGGGGGCTCGATGGCGCCATCCATGGCGCCAACGGTCCTGCCCACCCACACCGCCCCACCTCTGACAGATTCCGCGCGCTGTTGGTGGGTGCCGACCGTTGGTCGGCACATCTGTCAGATATCGATAGTCAGAATTGGATCCGACCCCGTGCCGACCAACGGTCGGCACCCACCATCAGCAGCAGGTTCCAACAGATCGCGGAAATCTGTCGAAGGCGGGGTGGGTCCGGTTGAGGGGGCGTGAGCCGCATGGATGCGGCGACCGAGCTTACATGGACGTACTTGCAGCGTCCCCCTCAATCGGACCCACCCCGCCATCCCACGGATAGCACGCTTTTGCCGTTGCCGTTGCTCCAAGCAGGTGCAGGGCGCAGCCCTGCCGAGCACCCCTTACCTCAGCTGGCTGTCCTTGCTGCCACGCCGGTTGTAACCGGCATGCGCCTGCTCTTCTTCGTCATGCGCCTGCTGGCACGCCACGCACAGGCGAACTCCCGGCACAGCACGACGTCGCGCCAACGGAATCGGCGCTTCACATTCCTCACAGTGCTCGAGGCCCGGGCCCTGCCGCAGCTGGCGGCGCGCGCGGGCGATCGCATCGTCGACGGTGGCGTCGATCTGGTCCTGGACCGCGCCATCTCCCGCCCAACCGGTGGCCATGGTCTTCCTCCGCAGGTGTGTCGCCTGATATGGGGACGATACACCCGCGCACAAAGGAGCAGGCCAGTGTTGCGCCGAGCCGTGCCCGGTGCGCCTTCAGCAAGCTGAGTAGAACGCCAACGGATCCAATCGGGGCGATCGCGACTTAATCCCCTCCGTCCCCTTTTTGCTTACCAGATCAGGTCGTCCGGCACCTGGAACTGGGCGTAGTAGGCGTCGTCCTCGGCGTTGCCGGTGGAGATCTCGGCGGTCGAGCCCGGCTGGCCGTGGTCGACGATGATCGCCTCCGGGGTCCGCTCGCGTACCTTCTCGGCGGCGGCGCGCGGCAGCAGGGCGTAACCCTCGCCATTGGCGACGATGACCAGCACGCCCACCGACAGCGCCTTGCGCAGCTTGGGGTCGATCAGCAGGGTGCGGATCGCCGCGCCATCGCTGAAGCGATACTCGTCATCGCCCTTGTGGGGCACTGCATGGGCCGCGATGATCTGCTTCGCCTGCGCCTTCTGTTCCGCCTGCCTGGCCTGGGCATTGCGCTCGGCGGCCAGCGCACGGTCGCGCTCGACCTTCTCGGCACGGGCACGTTCAGCCTCACGCTGGACCTCGGCCGAGGCCGATTCGGCCTTGCCCTGGCGGGCCTTGGCCTGCTCCCGCGCGGCGGCGCTGGCCTGCGACTTCTTGGCCAGACCGGCCTTGAGCAATTGTTCCTGCAGCGCGTTGGGCTTTGCCATGGTCGGTACGTACCGCGTGTAATCTTGGATGCTTCCATTCTACCGACGCCCCGCCGCCCCTGCATGGCAGTCCTGAAGTACCTCACCGGCTACCCCGAACCCCTGGTCGCCCAGGTCAGCGAACTGCTGGCGCAGGGCAAGCTCGGCCCCTGGCTGCAGCAGCGCTATCCCGACCCGCACGAGGTGCGCAGCGACCGCCAGCTGTACGACTACACCCAGGCGCTGAAGGACCGTTACCTGCGCAAGTCGGTGCCGCTCAACAAGGTCTGCTACGACAACACGCTGGAAGTGATCAAGCACGCGCTGGGCACCCACACCGCCATCTCCCGCGTGCACGGTGGCCGCCTCAAGGCCAGCCGCGAGATCCGCATCGCTACCGTATTCCGGCAGGCACCCGCGGCGTTCCTGCGCGTGATCGTGGTGCATGAGCTGGCCCACCTGAAGGAAGCCGACCACAACAAGGCCTTCTACCAGTTGTGCCAACACATGGAACCGGATTACCTGCAGCTGGAGTTCGATACCCGTCTGTACCTGACCGAGCTGGCCAACCGCAGCCAGCGCTGACCGGCCGCAGCAGCTACACTGCGCGCCCCCTGCCCGACCTGCCCGCCATGGAACCGATCCGTCTCGACAAACGCCTGTCCGCCCTGCTCGGCATCCCCCGCGGCGAAGCGCGGCGCTATATCGAAGGCGGCTGGGTAACGGTCGACGGCGAAGTGGTGGAACAACCACAGCGCCCGGTTGATGAAGCCGCGCAGATCGTGGTCGCCGAGCAGGCCAGCGATGAAAAGGCCGAGCGGGTCAGCATGCTGCTGCACAAGCCGGCCGGCGTTGCTGCTGAGACCCTGTGTGCGCTGGTCAGCAGTGACAGCCGCAGCGAACTTGATGCCAGCGACATCCGTCCGTTGCAGCGCCATTTCCACGGCCTGCAGCTGGCCGCTGCACTTCCGGCCAGCGACAGCGGCCTGGTGGTGGTCAGCCAGGATCCGGCCACGCTGGCCCATCTACAGCGCAATCTGGGCCGCACCGAACAGGAATACCTGATCGAAGTGGCCGAAGGCGGCCCCGAGCGAGGACCGTGGCTGCTGGCGCGGCTGCAGCAGGAATCCGGCGGCGCCAAGGTCAGCTGGCAAAGCGAGCAGCGCCTGCGCTTTGCCGGCAAGGGGCTGACCGCCAAGGGGCTGCGCGTGGCGGTGACCGCCGCCGGGCTGCAGGTGCTGGCCGTGCGCCGACTGCGCATCGGCCGCGTGGCCTTGGGGCCGCTGCCGCCGGCGCAGTGGCGTTACCTGGGCAGCGACGAGCGGTTCTGAGGCCTGCGGGTCAGGGCCCTTTCCTGCGGAAACGGGTCCGCCCCCATCCTGACGCCCCAGGGTCGGATCCGTTGCCGAAGGCAAGCGCGCTGATGCCCTATCGATCCTGCAGGCATTCCTTCACGCAGGGCGTGGATCTACCATCGAGGCATGAGCCTGCCCATGCCCCTGTGGCGACGCCTGTTGCGCGTCGCTGCAATCATCCTCGCCGCGCTGTTGCTGCTGATCCTGTCCGGGCTGCTGCTGGCCGACCATCTCACGCCACAGGCACAGGGCGCGCCCTCGCATGTACTGCCATTGCAGCCGGCGCAGACCCGCATCGACCAGCAGATCGTGCCGCTGCAGGACGCGCATCCCGGGCAATCAGGCGTAGCGTTCCTCAGTGATGGCATGGATGCCTTCGCCGCGCGCGCGATGATCACCGCGCACGCTGGCCGCAGCCTGGACCTGCAGTACTACATCTGGCACGACGACCTGATCGGCCACCTGATGGCCAAGGCGCTGCATGACGCCGCCGAGCGCGGTGTGCGCGTGCGCATCCTGCTCGATGACATGAATGCCAAGGACAAGGACGCGCTGATGATGGCGCTGGACCGGCACCCCAACATTGAAATCCGCCTCTACAACCCGTTCCGCAACCGGACCGGCATCCTGCGCATGGTGGAGATGGTGCAACGCTTCTTCAGCGTGAACCACCGCATGCACAACAAGAGCTGGATCGCCGATGGCCGCGTCGCGATCGTCGGCGGCCGCAACATCGGCGAGGAGTACTTCAGCGCGCGCACCGATGTGAACTTCCAGGATCTGGACCTGCTGGTCGCCGGCCCTGCCGTGGAGCAGGCCAACCGGATCTTCGACGACTACTGGAACAGCGAGGCTGCCATTCCGGTATCCGCGCTTGCCTTCCATACCGATGCGCAGCTGCGCCTGCTGGTGCGCGAATCGGATCATGAGGCGCAGCGGGACGTGGCCCGGCCCTATCTCGCGCGCGTGGCCGAATCACGCCAGCGGCAGCGCCCGAGTCCCGAGCCATTGCACTGGAGCAGTGCAGTGCGCATCGTCTCGGACCCGCCGATGAAGCATCGCAGGGATGATCGCGCTGCCTGGCTGGTGTCGACCCTGATCAGCGAGCTGCAGGCCGCCCGGCACAAAACGTTGTTGATTTCGCCCTACTTCGTGCCAGGCGACGAAGGCCTGGATGGCTTTTCGGCCATGGCCGGGCGGGGCGTGCAGGTCGGCGTGGTGACCAACTCACTGGCTGCCAACGACGTCGCTGCCGTGCACGGCGGCTACATGAGCTACCGCGTGCCGTTGCTCGAAGCGGGCGTCCACCTGTACGAACTGAAGGCGCAGGGACAGTCCGGCGATGCCGGCATGTTCGGCAGCAGCGGCGCGAGCCTGCACACCAAGGCGTTCGTGGTCGACGACCGCCGCGGCTTCGTCGGCTCGTTCAACCTCGACCCGCGCTCGGCCTACCTCAACACCGAAATGGGCGTACTGTTCGACGACCCGGTGCTGGGGGCGCAGCTGCGCGATGAGTACCTGCGCCTGGCGGACCCCAGGCACAGCTGGTGGCTGGCGCTGGACGACCGAGGCCGGCTACGCTGGCTGGAGCGTGAACCGCCACCGCACTGGGTGGAGGCCGAACCCGGCGCGAGCCTGGGCAAGCGCTGGACCGCGCGGGCCATCAGCTGGCTGCCGGTCGAATCGCAGCTGTAGTACTCAGGCCGCCGGGCCGGCCTGGTCCTGTCCGGCCTCATCCAGCGTTTCCACGCTGCGCCCATGCAGGCGCCGCCAGATCCAGCGCAATGCATGCGGCGGCGCTGAAGGCAGCTGCTCCAGCAGCGCCAGCATGCGGCTCTGGCTGGCATGCCCATGGCGGCACAACAGGCTGGCCGCTGCGGCGGCGCTGGCCAGGCGCAGGCTGTCGGCCAGCGCCCCTTCTGCATCCACCGCCAGGGCCTGGTGAACCGGCTCAGGCAGCTCCCATGCGGCGGCGACCCGCTGCGCCAACGGCAACGACCACTGCTGCAACATCTGCAGGGCCAACGCCGGCTCCACGGCCTCGCCGCGGGCCTGCGCTTCCTGCAGCAGCTGGCGCATTACCAGTGACGCGCCCAGTCCCTGCACCAGGCCCAGCCACTGCGCGGCGAAAGCATCACCGAAGGTAACCGTGCGTGCGTGGTCTGCAGCCGCGCGCGAGGCCAGCAATGCGTGCTCCCAGATGATCGTGCTGAACTGCGGGAACACTTCGCACTGCACCTGCATCACCGGCTGCACCAGTACCGCGCTGATGATCTGCCGCACGCCTTCGGTACCCACCAGTGTCACCGCCCGCTGCAGGCTTTCGACCGGGCGCTCATGCACCTTGTAGGCCGGGCTGTTGGCGATGCGCAGCAGGTTGCCGGTCAGTACCGGGTCCTGACCGATGATCGCGGCCATCACCCGCGCTGAGGCGGCATCGTCGTTGACGGTCTGGATCAGCTGCGGCAGCAGTTGCGGCCGGCGGGGCAGCTGCCTGGCCGCCCAGTTGCGGTCCTGCAGCGCGCGCGCCACCGCCTCGCCCAGCCCTGCGGCCTGCACCGGCGTGGATTCACCGGCCAGACGCGGGTACAGGGCCAGCGCATGCAGGCCACGTTGCAGATGTGCAGCGATCTCGGCCGGGGGCAGCGCCTCGCCCTGCAGGCTCGCCGCTGCGGCGGCCACCGCCTGGCGGGACGCAGCAACCAGCCGCGACGGTGCCGCCCCGGTCGAACGCGCCAGCCAGCCGCGCAGCGATCGCCACCAGGCCGCTGTCATCGCCGCCCGCCCTGTCGTTGCAATGTCCTTGCCGTCACTGACCGCCCGCCTCTTCACGCCAATCCGGCCACCCGCCGTCGTCGCAGCATCGGCCGCACTTTCATCTTCTTTAACCGGAAGGCATGCGATGTCGACGGCACCGGCCAGGGGAATGGACTAGAATGGCGCCGCGCGACCCGTCCCCCAGCCATGACGACGTCGCTTTTTTTGTTTTGGGACCCTACCGTTCACTGGCCGTTCGCTGCAGTTCGCCGCTGATCGCGCCATCGGAGACGCCATGCTATTCGAAACCCTCGCCACCACCGGCCACGAACAAGTGGTGTTCTGCCACAACCACGATGCCGGCCTGCAGGCGATCATCGCCATCCACAACACCACCCTGGGCCCGGCCCTGGGTGGCGTGCGCATGCGTCCGTATGCCAGCACCGACGAGGCGCTGGCCGACGTGCTGCGGCTGAGCCGGACGATGACCTACAAGAATGCGCTGGCCGGCCTCAACGTCGGTGGTGGCAAGGCAGTGATCATCGGCGACCCGAAGGTGGACAAGACTGAAGTACTGTTCCGCGCCTTCGGCCGTTATGTCGACTCGCTGGGAGGGCGCTACATCACCGCCGAGGACGTCGGCACCGACGTCAACGACATGGAGAACATCTACCTGGAGAGCCAGTTCGTGACCGGCGTGCACCAGGTCCATGGCGGATCCGGCGATCCGGCCCCGTTCACCGCCTACGGTGCGCTGCAGGCGCTGATGGCGGCGATGCGCTTCAAGTTCGGCCATGAGGAAGTGGGCAAGACCAGCATCGCAGTGCAGGGCCTGGGCCACATCGGCATGGAGCTGGTCAAGCTGCTGCGCGATCGCGGCGCCAAACTGTATGTCACCGACCTGGACAGCGCGCTGGTTGATCGCGCGGTCAGCGATTTCGGCGCCGAAGCGGTCAAGCCCGACGAGATCCACGAAGTGAACGCCGATGTGTTCGCACCGTGCGCGCTGGAAGGCGCGATCAATGCCGACACCCTGCCGCGGATCAAGGCGAAGATCATCTGCGGTACCGCCAACAACCAGCTGTCGAGCCTGGAAATCGGCGATGAACTGCATGCGCGCGGCATCCTGTATGCACCTGACTACGCGGTCAACGCGGGCGGCGTGATGAACGTGTCGCTGGAGATCGATGGCTACAACCGCGAACGCGCGATGCGCCTGATCCGCAGCATCTACCACAACCTCACCCGCATCTTCGAACTGTCGCAACGCGAGAACATCGCGCCGCAGCGGGCAGCCGACCGCATCGCCGAAAGCCGTATCCTGTCGATCGGCAAGCTGAAGATGCCGCTGGGTCGCAGCACCCCGCGCCTGGGCAACCTGCGCGGCGGCTGAGCCTGCCGATGTCGCGCCGGGCCTTTCGACCCGGCGCGACCGCCCGTTCAGAACCCGGTGCTGTAGCGCAACGCCGCCTGGCGCGCGCCTTCGCCGCCGACGCGTTGGTCGAAGCCCAGGCTCAGGCGGCCGTTGCGGCCCCACCACGACTCCAGCGCCACGCCGAACAGCGCACTGCCGCGCGGCGCGTTCCAGCCCGCCAGTGGTGCCCATGCATCAACGCCGACGAAACTGGCCTGCCAGTCCGCATCGGCATCATCGAGCCGCTGCTGCCATTCGGCATGCCCGCGCAGGGTCCAGCGCCCCCAGCCACGTTCGCCGCGGATACCGGCCAGCATCTGGCTGCGCTGTACGCGGTTGGCATCGCCACGCAGGCCGAAGCCGAACCCGCCCAGTTCGTTGAAGGCATCGGTATCCACGCGCGTGCTGCTGGCGCCCACGTAGGGTGTGAACGACGCACCCGCGCGGCCGAAACGATAGCCGCCTTCGACACTGGCACTGCTGAAACGTCCGCCGTAACGTGCAGAGACACCGTAGGCGCCGGCGCCCAGCAGCAACTGGCGATCCAGCGCCCGGGTGAACTGGCCGCTGCCGACCTGCGCCAGCGCATAGCCCCGGCCCAGGTTCCAGCCGGCATACAGCTGCGCCTGCGCCTGGCGATCACGCCCACGATCACCACCGACGCTGCTGCCACCATTGCTGCGGGTTTCGCCAAAGGCCACGCCCATCAGCCCATTGCTGCCCAGTGGCAGGTCCTGGCCGGCCATCCAACCGCGGCTGTCGGCGGCATTGCCGGCGAAACTGCCCTGCCCGGCTTCGCCGAGCGCGCTCTGCCAGGCCCCGCGCAGGCGCGGCGCCGTCTGCACGCGATCAAAGCGCTCGGCGATCGCGCGGCGTGACATGTCGATGCTGTCGAAGGTGGCCGACTCGGCCCGCGCATGCGCCTGTCCGGACAGGCTCTGCAAACTGGCCTCGAGGCCTTTGCTGCCACCGCCGGTCCACTGCAGCGCACCGGCGGCCGTACCGAAGGCCGAGCCCTGCAGCGTCGTATCGCCATCAAGCGCGCTGAACGCACTGTCCACGCGTTGCGCAGCCGACTGCGCCGAGGCCGTGAGCCCGGTCGCGGCCGCCGTGACGCTGACCTGGGTCAGGTTCAACCAAGCGTTGTTGCTGTCATATCCATAGCTGCTCTGCAGCAGCGACAGGCCCTGCAGGCCGCTGGAGGTTGCCGGGCTGCTGAAGGTGCCGCTGAGGCCGGCGGCGGCGTGGATCAGGTCCTGGCGGCTGCCGTTCTGCGGCACATAGCCGGAGACGAAGCCGTGCACGCGCACGCCCCCGTTGATCGTGGCGTTGCCGGTGACCTGCAGCGCATTGGCACCGAGCGCGATCATCAGCTGCGCGCCGGCCTGCTGGGTGTAGTTGCCCTCGATGGTGCCGGTGGTGTTGCCGGTGGTCAGGAACACGCTGCTGCCGTTGACCACATTGCCGATCACGCGCGGCGTACCGCCATTGAACTGCAGGCCGGTCGAATCCGGATCGGGCTGCGCCAGGATCGTCACGTTGGAGCGGATCACGCTGCCGTTCTGCAGTGACAGGATGCCGCGCTCGATGCGGGTGGCGCCGCTGTAGCTGTTGTTGCCAGCCAGCACCAGGGTTCCCCCGCCCTGCTTGACCAGGCCACCGCTGCCGACGATGTCGTTGCTCCACAGCGAGCCACTCGATGGCGCATCGACATTGGCCACCACATCGCCCCAGTCGAAGCGCCCCGGCCCCTTGATCGCCCGCGAGATGTCGAGCAGGCCGTAGCCGAACACCGCATCCACGCCGGGCGCACCGATGTCCTTGGCGGTGCCCAGCAGGGTCTGCCGCACCAGGTTGTTGTCGAAGTACGGGTAGCGCTGCCAGACCAGGGCGGCGGCGCCGGAAATCAGCGGGGCGGCGAAGGACGTGCCGTAGTTCCAGTAATAGCTGCCGCCGTTGGCATCGGGATAGACCGCGCTGCCCGGCGCCGCCAGGCAGTAGCGCGCGGCTTGGCCGCAGGCATTGGCGTAGCTGGCCAGCGTGCCCGGTCCATACGGATCCACCGCAGTGGCCACCAGCCAGCCGCGCTCCAGATCGGCCGCGGGCAGCGAGCCGGCAACGCCCAGCTGGCTGGGCAGCGCGGCCAGGCTGCTCGGCTCGGGACGCGCATCGTTGCCAGCCGCGAACACCACCAGGCCGCCATGGTTGATGACGAACGGCCGGTACTCGGCCGCCACCTGCGCGGTGGTCGGCAGGTCGGTCCAGTACAGGCCGCCCCACGAATTGTTCATCACCTTCACGTTGTAGCTGATCAGGTCCTGGTGGACCTGCGCCACGCCCAGGGGGCCGCTGAAGGAATTGCCCTTGCCGCTGCCGTCATCGACGGGCGGCTTGTCGGCGATGATCCGCGCCGAAACGATCTGTGCGCCGGGGGCGATGCCGCCCGGCCAGGACCCCACCGAAGCGCCCGCGGCCAGGCTGGCCACCGCCGTGCCGTGGCCCACCACGTCGTCCACCTGCAGGTTGTTGCGGGCGGGGTCGATGTAATTGAGGTTGGCGACCACGCGCCCGTTCAGCGCCACTGCGTTGCGCTGCACGCCCGAATCGACGATGCCGATGCGCACCCCCTGCCCGGTCAGGCCGGCGGCCTGTGCGGCACGCGCATTGGTCACGGACAGGTGCGCGTCGAAGGCCGGCTCCTGCGGCTTGGCCGGAGGCGGTGTGGTCGGCGGGGGCGTGGTCGGGGGCGTCGGGGTGGTCGGGGGTGGATCGATGCGGACATTGCCGCCGCCTCCGCCGCCACCACATGCCGTCAATGCCATCGCCAGCGCCGACGCCAGCGCCGACCTCACCATCATCGTGCGTTCCATCGATTCCTTCCCATGAACGTTGGCCTGCCTACATCCCGGCAGGCGTGCGGTGCCGCCCAGCGGCGGCCCTCCCCGACCCTCTATACTTGGGTCGACCCCCACGCAGTCTGCCGGGAAATCGCGGCGCTTCCAACGTCCTCGGTCTCCTTTCCGAACATTGCTTACGCATCAACGAGATTGCCATGTCCAACATCGTCATCGCCGCCGCCAAGCGCACCGCCATCGGCTCCTTCCTCGGCCAGTTCAACGGCGTGCCGACCCCGACCCTCGGCGCGGCCGCCATCGCGGCCGCCCTGGAACAATCGGGCGTGCCGGCCAGCGACGTCTCTGAAGTCCTCATGGGCTGCGTGCTGCCGGCCAACCTCGGCCAGGCGCCCGCCCGCCAGGCGGCGATCGCCGCCGGCATTCCGCTGTCGACCGGTGCCACCACCCTCAACAAGGTGTGCGGCTCGGGCATGAAGACCATCATGCTCGGCCATGACCTGATCAAGGCCGGTTCGGCCAGCATCGTGGTCGCCGGTGGCATGGAATCGATGTCCAACGCCCCGCACCTGCTGCCCAACTCGCGCACGGGCAACCGCTTCGGCAACTTCCAGGCGATCGACCACATGGCCCACGACGGCCTGGTCAACGCCTACGACGGCAAGGCCATGGGCGAGTTCGCCGAATGCGCCGTGGACAAGTACCAGTTCAGCCGCGAGGAACAGGACGCCTACGCGATCGAATCGGTCAAGCGCGCACAGGCCGCACAGGCCAATGGGGCATTCGCCGATGAGATCGTCGCGGTGAAGGTGGCCACCCGCAAGGGTGAGGTCGAGGTCGCCACCGATGAGCAACCCGGCCGCTCCGACATCGCCAAGATCCCGACCCTGCGCCCGGCCTTCAAGAAGGACGGCAGCGTCACCGCCGCCAGCTCCTCCAGCATCTCCGACGGCGCCGCTGCGGTGGTCCTGCTGACCGAGGAAGACGCCAACGCACGTGGCATTACCCCGCTGGCGCGCATCGTCGGCCACGCCACCCATTCGCAGGAACCGGAGTGGTTCACCACCGCCCCGATCGGCGCGATCCGCACGCTGCTGGCCAAGACCGGATGGTCGCTGGACCAGATCGACCTGTTCGAAATCAATGAGGCCTTCGCCGTGGTGGCGATGGCACCGATGCGTGAACTGGGCATCCCGCACGACAAGCTCAACGTGAATGGCGGGGCCTGCGCACTGGGCCATCCCATCGGTGCCTCCGGTGCACGCCTGGTGGTGACCTTGGTCAACGCCCTGCGCACGCGCGGTGGCAAGCGCGGCATTGCCACCCTGTGCATCGGTGGTGGTGAAGCAACAGCCATCGCCATCGAATTGATTTAAAAAGATTTAACGACGATTTCGCAAAAATGAATGCGGGATCGCTTGACACCCAATCTTGGCTTGTCATCATGTTGTCGGCGCGCAGCATGCGCGTTGCCTAATTCTAACGACGAGGATTTACACAATGAGCATCAACAAGCTGCTGGTCGCGATGTCCCTGGCTCTGGCCCTGGCCGCCTGCTCGAAGCAGGAAGCTGCCCAGGACGCCGCTGCTTCGGCCAACGAAGCCGCCACCGAAGCCCAGGCTGCTGCCGACCAGGCCGCCGCTGCCGGCGCCCAGACCGCCGACGCTGCCCAGCAGGCTGCCAACACCGCCGCCACCGCTGCTGACGCTGCGACCGACGCTGCTGCCAACACCGCTGCTGCCGCGACCGACGCTGCTGCTGGCGAAGCCAAGGACGCTGCCAAGGCTGCCGAAGCTACCGCTGAGCAGGCCAAGGACGCTGCTGAAGAAGCCAAGAAGTAATAACTTCTTTCTTCAGGCTGTTCTGGAAAAGCCGCTGGTTCGCCAGCGGCTTTTTCTTTGGCCTGCTGCCTGCGCGCGCCTCGGATCGCGACCCCGTCTTCACAACGGCATGAATAGGCTGGCGTCCCCATCCATTGCAGTACCGGAGACCGCCATGAAGATTCGCCCGATGACCACCACGCTGCTGGCCGCCTCCCTGCTGCTGGCCCTGGCCGCCTGCAAGGGTCCGGAAGCCGAACAGGCCAAGCAGGACGCGCAGCAGGCCGCCGACAGCGCCGGCGCTGCCGCCCGTGACGCCGTGGACAGGGCCGCCGAAGCCACCCGCAACGCTGCCGACAAGACCGCAGCCGCTTCCGAGCAGGCCGCCGCCGATACCCAGCAGGCACTGGACAAGGCCGCAGACGCCACCGCAAACGCCGCAGACAAGGCCAAGGTTGCGGCCACCGACGCCGCTGCACATGCCAGCGACGCCACTGCGGACGCCGCACAGAAGGTTGCTGACAAGGCCCGTGATGTCGCCAATGACGCCAAGGCCAACGCCGCCAAGGAAGAAGCCAAGCACTAAGGCCTACCGGCAGCCGGGCATCGTCTCGGCGCTACAGGAAAAGCCGCGGCACTGCCGCGGCTTTTCTGCTTTTCGCTCTCTGCTCTTTCTGTTGATTCCGTGCTGGACGCGTACGGAAAGTGTCCAAGGACGCGCGGGTAGGTTGCGCAGGGGCGTAAGCGCCATGGATGGCGCGCCCGAGCCTTATCTGATGGAAATCTGTCAGCGTAGGTGTCGAGAGCCGGCGTGGGCCGCCGTACGAGCCTGGATCTCGACGATCGCCATGTAGCTTGGCGCCCACACCGGATTCTCCCTTGATCCGCC
>NZ_JBYBLQ010000020.1:0-67928 GCF_059337855.1 Stenotrophomonas maltophilia complex sp. Om-AH-Sm3
CTCGACTAAACGGCGTCAAACGGGCATTTTTATGATGGTTCATCCGGGCTCTTTGGGGACTGGATAGGTGTGGTAACCACCATTTTCCAAAGATGCCCCGGATGAACAACCTACCGAGAGATCACAGTTAGTCGACTAACGCGCGCAGCGTGGGCTCTTTGGCTGTGGTTGAGAAAGGCAGTCGACTCTACCCAGTCGACTCTACCCGGTAGACGCCACCCGGTAGACGCCACCCGGCCGGTGCCATCACCATTCGCGCTCGCCTGCCGGCTCAAGCTCGCTCAACGGCCAGCGGCACCATCCATACGGATGGTCACCGATCTGCGCGGCAAGACCGGCTCGAACGGGATTTGCCAGAATGTAGCAAGCGTGCCTGTGCAGCGATGCATCACTGCGGATTGCATGATCGTAGTAGCCTGCCTGCCAGATTGCACCCCGGCTCCCTCGCCGTCGGTTTATTAAAAAGCTGCTGCGTGCCTTGAAACGCTGCACGCAGTAGCCCAGCGGATGACTTCGAAGTTGAGCCAGCCAGTGAATGTGATCCGGCATGATGATCCAGGCAAGTGATGCAGTCAGGCCTTCCCGATCCATCGATCCGAGGAGCTGCATGGCAAGGTGGGCATTGGCAGGGCAATCGAATACGCGATAGCGATTCCGGCACACCATGGTGATGGTGTAGACATTACCGGCGATGGATCGCCGCCCGGAAAGCAGTTGGGGACTTGGCATGAGTTCGAGAATGCCCGCCCGCATGGATTTCCGGCATCGGTTCACTACCAATGCCAGAATCAGGGATCATCCCGATACAGCGTCCGGGGATGTGGAGTGGACTGGGTAGAGTCGACTGTTAATCGACTGCTCTTCTCTCCCACGCTGGAAAGCCCGCGCTTCGCGCGATAGTCGACTAACAGTCGACTCTACCCAGCCGGTTGTACCCTGTCGGCCCTATCTGGGCAGGGCGAAGGCCATCACGTAATCGCCGTTCGGGGTTTCCATGAAATGGTGGCCGCCGGCCATGATCACCACGAACTGGCGTCCGTCCTGTTCATACACCATCGGCGTAGCCTGCCCGCCCGCGGGCAGCGCCGCGTGCCACAGCTCCTTGCCGGTCTTCAGGTCGATGGCGCGCAGCAGGTCATCGGTGGCGGCCGCGATGAAGATCAGCCCGCTGGCGGTCACCACCGAACCGCCGTTGTTCGGCGTGCCGATCTCGATCGGCAGGCCGGAACGGATGCCGAACGGCCCATTGCCGCGCGCACTGCCAAATGGACGATCCCACAACAGCTTGCCGGTGCGCAGGTCGATGGCACGGATGCCGCCGTAGGGAGGCTGCTTGCACAGCAGACCCGTGAACGGCAACCGCCAGCCAGCGTTGACCTGGATGCCATACGGCGTTCCCAACTGCGGATCGCCGGCCCCCTCGCCACCGCCCCTGTCGGCACGGATCTTCTCGCGCGGCAGCCAGCCCAGGCGGTCGGCTTCGGCACGTGGCACCAGCCGGTTGTAGTTGGGCATATCGTTGTAGTTGGCCACGATCACGCCGCGGCGCGTATCGATGGAAACACTGCCCCAGTCCGAACCGCCGTTGTAGCCGGGGTATTCGATGGAATGGCGATCACTGCTCGGCGGCGTGTAGAAGCCTTCGTAATAGGCCTTGCGGAACTGGATGCGGCAGATCAGCTGGTCGATCGGGGTGATGCCCCACATGTCGCGCTCGGTCAGGTCATGCTCGCGGCGCAGCGTGTGGTACAGCGAGAACAGCTGCGTGGGTGAGCGCTGTTCCGGTTCGACACCGCCGACCGTCACCTTGCGCTCTTCGGCAGCGGTCAGCAGCTGGCCGTTGCGGCGGTCGAGGATGTAGAGATCACCCTGCTTGGTCGGCAGCAGGAGTGCCGGCACCTTGCCTGCCGCCGTCGGGTAATCGATCAGGCTGGCCTGCGAACCCAGGTCGTAGTCCCACACGTCCTTGCGCACGGCCTGGAAATGCCAGGCCGGCTTGCCGGTGGCCACATCGATCGCCACCAGCGACGTCGCATAGCGGTTCTGGTTTTCCGTACGCGAGCCACTCCAGTAGTCGCCCGCAGAATTGCCCAGCGGCAGATAGACCAGCCCCAGCGCCTCATCACCGGTCGCGGTGGTCCACATGTTCGGCGTGCCGCGCGTGTAGGTCTGCCCATGCGGCGGCAGGCCGCTGCGCTCGGGCTGGTCCATGTCCCACGCCCAGCGCAGCTTGCCGGTGATCGCGTCGTAGGCCTGGATCACGCCCGATGGCGCGTCGCGGCGCTGACCATCCAGCACCTGGTGGCCGGTGACGATCACGCCGCGCACGATGGCCGGGGGCGAGGTGATCGACACATAGCCGGGTGGCACCTCACCCATGCCGAGGGTGATGTCGACCTGGCCGTTGTTGCCGAAATTCGCGCAGGGACGGCCGCTATCTGCATCCACTGCAATGATGCGCCCGTCCAGCGTGCCTTCGATGATGCGCGCCCAGCACGCCGGACGACTGCCCGGTGCAGCGCTGCGGCTCACGCTGGGCGGCGGTTCGGGCAACGCCAGATCAGCCGCGGCATCGGCCAGGGTGGCATCGGCCAGGATCGGCGTTGCCGGTTGCTCGTAGTAGCTCACACCACGGCAGGCCGCGGTGTACGGGATCGAGGCGTCCTTCACCTTCGGATCGAAGCGCCACACTTCCTTGCCACTGGCGGCGTCGAGCGCTATCAGGCGGTTACGGGCAGTGCACAGGTACAGACGGTCGCCGATCTTCAGCGGCGTGGTTTCCGCACCCCAGCGCTTCTTCGGCAGGTCACCGGTGCGGAACTGCCAGGCCAGCTGCAACGTGGCCACGTTGGCCGGGGTGATCTGCTGCAGCGGCGAATAGCGGGTGGCGGCATTGCTGCGCCCCCACGCCGGCCAGTCCCCCTCGGCAGGCTGGTCGGCCGGTTGCAGGCCGGTGGTATCCCGCGTGGGTTCCAGTCCGGCGCTGGCCGCGCCTTCCGGGAACGGCTGGTGCCCGTCCACTTCACCATGCGGTGCGAACGCCAACCCGAAGGCAGCGACGAACACCAGCATCAGGACGCCCGCCACGCTGCGCGACAGGCGCTTTGAAACCGGTTCGCGAAGGGTCGGCGCGAGCAGCGCCAGCACGATGCCCAGGGCCGTAACCAGGCCCAGGCGCGGCACCCAGCGCCAGTAGTCGCTGCCCGATTCCCACCAGGTCCACAGGAGTGTGCCGACGAACACCAGCGCGTACAGCAGCGCGCCGCTGCGACGGTTGCCGAACAGCAGGATGCCGCTGGCCAGCAGGCCGAATCCTGCGATGGCGTAGTACGCCGACCCCCCAAGGCTGAGCAGCCATGCGCCGAGACCGCCGATGACCAGGCCGAGCACGACCAGCAACAGCGACAGCACAGCCACCAGCGGATGGCGCGGGGTGCGGACAGGAGCAGGATCGGACTGCGGCGTGGCGGACATCGTCGATCTCCGGGGCAGCATGCGCCCTTATCCCACCGCACATGTGAAGCGCGCGCGTATTTTCTGGGTGGACCTGACGGGGTGAGCGTCGGCTGGGTAGAGTCGACTGTTAGTCGACTATCGCGCGCAGCGCGGGCTTTTCATCGCCGTGCGCAGAGCAGTCGACTAACAGTCGACTCTACCGCAGCAATCGGATGGTCCGCAGCAATCGGATGGTCCGCAGCAATCGGATGGTCCGCAGCGATCAGATAGTCCGCAGCGATCAGAGAATCCACCACGACCGGAAGATCCGCAGAAATGACGACGCCGGCACAGGGCCGGCGTCGTCGGGTACGTCTCATCGCGGCGGGATCACTCCTGCGCGGCGTCCTCGCTGCTGGCCGCAGCCGGGGCGCTGTCGGTCGTGGCCGGGGCGGCGACTGCCACCTCGTCCTCGTCCTCGTCGATCGAGGCATCCATGCGCTCCACCGCCTGCAGCTTCTCGTCCTTGGACAGGCGAATCAGGGTCACGCCCTGGGTGTTGCGGCCGACGCGGCTGATTTCCGAGCCACGCGTACGCACCAGCGTACCGCCGTCGGAGATCAGCAGGACTTCGTCGCGGGAGCCCATCAGCACTGCGGCGACCAGCTTGCCATTGCGCTCGGTGGTCTGGATGCCGATCACGCCCTGCGTGCCACGGCCCTTGCGCGGGTAGTCCGGCAGCGGGGTGCGCTTGCCGTAGCCGTTCTCGGTGGCGGTGAGGATGTACTGCACGCTGGCGTCGTCGGCACTATCGATCACCGCATCACCCGTGGCGGCGGCTTCCTCGACACCGTTGTCGTCCTCGTTCTCGTCCTCGATGCCACCGGCACTTTCGGCCACGATCAGGCTGACCACTTCCTCGCCGGCCGGCATCCTGATACCACGCACGCCGGTTGCGGTACGGCCCATCGAGCGGACTTTGTCCTCGCCGAAGCGCACGGTCTTGCCGTTGGAGGCGAACAGCAGGATGTCGCGCTGGCCGTCGGTCAGGCCGACGCCGACCAGCGCATCGCCCTCATCGAGGTTGATCGCGATCTTGCCGCGGGCCAGACGGAAGGCGAACTCGCCCAGCGGGGTCTTCTTGACCGTACCGTTCTTCGTGGCGAAGAACACGAACTGGCCATCGGCGTACTCGCGCACCGGCAGCACGGCCTGCACGCGTTCGCCCGGTTCCAGCGGAATCCAGTTGATGATCGGACGGCCGCGGGCGTTGGAACCCGCTTCCGGCAGCTGGTAGACCGGCAGCCAGAACACCTTGCCCGAGCTGGTGAAGGTCAGCAGCGTGTCGTGCGTGTTGACCAGCCACAGCTGTTCGATGAAATCCTCTTCCTTGGTCGCCGCCGCACTGCGGCCACGCCCACCGCGGCGCTGTGCGCGGTACACGCTCACCGGCTGCCGCTTCACGTAACCGGCATGCGACACGGTGACCACCACGTCTTCCGGTGCGATCAGGTCGAGGATGTCCAGGTCTTCTTCGCTGTGGCGGATTTCGGTGCGACGTTCGTCGCCGAACTCGGCCTTGACGTTGACCAGCTCCTCGCGGATCACCTGCAGCAGGCGGTCGGGATCTTCCAGGATGTGGATCAGCCCGGCGATCACTTCCAGCAGCTGCTTGTACTCGTCGGTCAGGCGGTCCTGCTCCAGCCCGGTCAGGCGGTGCAGGCGCATTTCCAGGATCTGGGTGGCCTGGATCTCGGTCAGCTGGTAGCCGCCCTCGATCAGGCCCACGCCCTTGGGCAGGTCTTCCGGGCGCGAGGCTTCGGCACCGGCGGCACCCAGCATCGCACCGACCAGGCCCGGCTCCCACACGCGCGCCAGCATGCGCTCGCGTGCTTCGTTCGGGTTCGGCGAGGTCTTGATCAGTTCGATCATCTCGTCGATGTTGGCCAGCGCGACGGTCAGGCCTTCCAGCACATGGGCGCGGGCGCGCGCCTTGCGCAGCTCGAACACGGTGCGGCGGGTGACCACTTCGCGACGGTGGCGGACGAACGCCTCCAGCATCTGCTTCAGATTCATCAACTGCGGGCGGCCGTCGACCAGCGCCACCATGTTGATGCCGAACACCGATTCCATCTGCGTCTGCTGGTACAGGTTGTTCAGCACAACCTCGGCAGATTCGCCGCGCTTGATCTCGATGTAGATGCGCATGCCGTCCTTGTCGGACTCATCGCGCAGCTCGCTGATGCCTTCGATCTTCTTTTCCTTGACCAGCTCGGCGATCTTTTCGATCAGACGCGCCTTGTTCACCTGGTAAGGAATTTCAGTGACGATGATCGATTCGCGGCCATTGTCGGCCACTTCGATATCGGCCTTGGCACGGATACGCACGCGGCCACGGCCGGTGCGGTAGCCAGCGACGATGCCGGCGGTGCCGTTGATGATGCCGGCAGTCGGGAAATCAGGGCCCGGGATGTACTCCATCAGGCCGTCGACGTCGATCTCCGGGTTGTCGATCAGCGCAATGCAGGCGTTGATCGATTCACTCAGGTTGTGCGGCGGGATGTTGGTCGCCATGCCCACCGCGATACCGGCCGAGCCGTTGACCAGCAGGTTCGGGAACCGGGTCGGCATGACCGTCGGCTCCAGTTCCTTTTCGTCGTAGTTGGGCTGGAAGTCGACGGTTTCCTTGTCGATGTCGGCCATCAGCTCGTGCGCGAGGCGCGACATGCGCGCTTCGGTGTATCGCATGGCCGCGGCGGAGTCGCCATCGATGGAGCCGAAGTTACCCTGGCCATCGACCAGCATGTAGCGCAGCGAGAACGGCTGCGCCAGGCGCACCAGCGTGTCGTACACCGACTGGTCGCCATGCGGGTGGTACTTACCGATGACGTCACCGACGATACGCGCCGACTTGAAGTAGGGCTTGTTGCTGTGTGCGTTGAGCTCGTTCATCGCATACAGCACGCGGCGATGCACCGGCTTGAGGCCGTCGCGCGCATCCGGCAGCGCGCGGCCCACGATCACGCTCATGGCGTAATCGAGGTAGCTCTTGCGCATCTCGTCTTCCAGGTTGACCTGGATGATTTCCTTGGCGGTTTCTGCCATTCGGGTTCCGTTGTCTGGTAGCGGTCCAGTCCGGCGCAACCCTCTGCGGGAGGGGGTCGTGCCGGAACCTCGATTCAACCTGTGGATACTACCACAACAGGCCGTTTTCCGCCTCCCTTTACGGGGATTTTACCGGCACAAATCAGGAACTTAGGGTTGCCGGCCAGCGGCCGGCACTACCGGGGGCGGCGGTCGCGCCGCCCCTCCCCTGCGCCTGAGCCGCCGAAGGCGGCGCGCATGTTCTCGGCGGTCGGGTTCAGGATCACCCCGCGCTCGGTCACGATGGCGTCGATCAGCTCGCCCGGGGTGACATCGAACACCGGGTTCCAGGCGGCAATGCCCTCGGCGACGGTGCGGGTGCCGCCCACGCCATACAGCTCACCCGGGTCGCGCTGCTCGATCTCGATCTGGCTGCCGTCCACGGTCTCCATGTCCACGGTCGAGGACGGCGCCACCACCATGAACTTCACGCCGTGGTGGCGCGCGGCAATGGCCAGTTGGTAGGTGCCGATCTTGTTGGCGGTATCACCATTGGCGCAGATGCGGTCTGCGCCCACGATCACCCACTGCACGGCACCGGTCTTCATCAGGTGCGAGGCCGCCGAGTCGGCGATCAGGGTGGCATCGATACCGTCCTGCTGCAGCTCCCACACGGTCAGGCGTGCACCCTGCAGCCACGGCCGGGTCTCGCCGGCGAACACGCGCGCGATGCGGTGCTGGGCCATGCCGGCGCGAATGACGCCCAGCGCGGTACCGAAGCCGGCGGTGGCCAGCGAGCCGGTATTGCAGTGGGTCAGCACACCGCTGCCAGCCTCGATCAGGCCAGCGCCCAGTGCGCCCATGTGGCGGTTGGCCGCCAGGTCTTCCTCTGCGATCGCCTGCGCTTCGGACTCCAGCAACGCCTTCCAGTCGGCGCCGGCAGCGTTCAGGCAACGGCGCATCCGTGCCAGCGCCCAGGCCAGATTGACCGCAGTAGGGCGCGATGCGTTCAGGCGCTGCAGTGCTGGCTCCAGCTGCTGCAACGCGTGCGCACCGTCTGCGGCCTGCACCTCGCGCGCGGCCAGCACCACGCCCCAGGCGGCGGCAATGCCGATCGCCGGCGCGCCACGCACGGTCAGTGCGTGGATGGCGCTGGCAACCTCGTCACTGTCATGGCAGACCACGTGCTCGACCACGAACGGCAGCTTGCGCTGGTCCAGCAGTTGCAAGGCATCGCCGGTCCACAGGATCGGGCGGATGTGGTCGTAACGGGCGTAGTCGATGTCGGAGGCAGTGTTCATGGGCCCATTGTAGGGCCACGCCCCGCGTGGTTGGAGCCTGCCCCGGCTCAATTCACCGAGAATTCGGCGCGGCAGCCGCCATCCACCCAGATCCCGTTGCGGTTCCAGCCCCAGGTGCTGCCTTCCTCGCAGGGCGTGCTGGACAGCTGCTCGGAGACCACAGCACCCACCGAGATGCTCGCGCCGCAGAAGCGGCGCTTCTTCGACTTCGATTCGCAGGTCAGGCGGCGCGGCACATCGACGAAGCGGCCATCCTCGTCGGCCACCTCGAAATCGCCCTGGCAGCCACGGCTGGTCCAGACTTCATTGCGCTTGTAGCCCCATCCCTGGCCTTCCCGGCACGGCAGCACCGACAACTGGCGAAGCAGGCGCACCGGCGCGCCATCCAGGCGTACCGGGCAACTCTGCGGACGGCCATTGGATTCGCAGCGCACCACGCGGCGCACCAGGCGCTTGCCTTCCGTTGCCGCAGGTGCCACACCCTGCGCACGGCGCGCCCGGAATTCGGCGCGGCAGCCAAGGGTGACCCACACGCCGCTGCGGTCGGTGCCCCACTCGCTGCCGCGGATGCAGCTGTTGCTCGAGAGCTGGCGCACCAGATCGACGCCGTTGGCCACGTCGATGTCGCAGTGCACCCAGCCCATGTCGCGGGACTCGCAGGTCACCACTTCATCGTCGTAGCCCACCTGCTGGGCCGACGCCGGCGACGGCAGCCAGGCACCCCAGAGCGCAATGGAGTACATCGGTGCAGCGACAACCGCAAACCACTTGACCAAAGCCTTCCCCAGCAGGAATGGATGAACTGCATGCCAGTGTCCGGCATTGGCCGTGATAAGAGCATCATCCTGCTTACCGACGCAAGCGCACAGAGCCCGCGTTTCGTTCAGCCTGCGATGTTCAGCAACACGCGGGCGTCACGCGTGGGCAAAGTCGTAGGCCAGCACATCGGCAATGCGTGGCGTGCGGTTCATCGCCATCAGCAGGCGATCGACACCCACCGCCACGCCGGCACAGGCCGGCAACGCTGGCAACGCCGCCAGCAGCGCCTCATCCAGTGGCGGCTGCACCTGCCCGCGTTCGTGGCGGCGCTGCTGGTCGCGCCGGAAGCGGGCGCGCTGCTCGTCGGCGTCGTTCAGTTCGTGATAGCCGTTGGCCAGCTCCACTGCACCCAGGTAGAGCTCGAAACGCTCGGCCAGCGGCGGCGTGCCGGCGCGGATGCGTGCCAGCGCGGCCTGGCTGGCTGGCCAGTCATGCACCACGGTCATGACCGCGTCATCGAAATGCGGCTGGATACGATGGGTCATCAACAGGTCGAGCCAGTCATCACGGGTCAATCCGACCGGGTCAATGTGCACCTCGCCCAACGCGGCACGCAGCGTGGACTCATCCGCCTCGAACGGATCCACGCCAAGGTGCTGCTGGAACAGCTCGCGGTAACTCAGCACGCGCAGGGTCGCACGTCGTCCGACCAGGGCCAGCGCCTGTCCAATCAGCTCGGCGGTCTCCTGTACCAGCCGATGGTGGTCCCAACCGACCCGATACCATTCCAGCATGGTGAATTCCGGGTTGTGGCGGCCGCCGGCCTCACCGTTGCGGAATACCCGACCCAGCTCGTAGCAGTCGCCCACACCGGCCGCCAGCAGGCGCTTGAGCGGATACTCCGGCGAAGTGCGCAGCCAGCGACGACGGCCACCGGCATCGACATGGCCGGTGAAATCGGTGTGGAAGCTGTCGATGTTCGGCTCGGTGTTGCCTGCCACCGACAGGATCGGCGTTTCCACCTCCAGCACATCGCGCTCGGCGAAGAAGCGGCGCACCAGCGCATTGAGCTCGGCACGCTGCTGCAGCGCGCGCAGCAGGGCCTCGCTCACAGGATGCCCTCCGGGCGCGGATGGTCGAGCGGCAGGGTCAGCAGATCGCGCGTATCGTCGATGTAGCCGCTGGCCAGGTACAGGCGGCGCGCCAGTTCGTTGTGGCGGTTCACTTCCAGGCGAAGGCGACTGACGCCACGACCGCGCGCGCGCTGTTCGCAGATGGCCAGCGCCTGCTTGCCGCGGCCACGACCGCGCGCACGATGGCTCAGGTACAGCTCGTCCAGCAGCATGAAGTGGCCGCCCTGCTCCAGGCTGAAGCCCATCGCGATCACCGCGTAGCCGACTACCTCGCCCGCCTCGTCCATCCACAACAGCACTTCGCCATTGCGCGGATCGGCCAGCAGCGCGTCCACGCCGCGACGCACGCGCGCGTCATCGAAGTCGATCCTGTCTTCGGCGTAGAACTCGCGCATCAGCGCGATCAACAGCTCCTCGTCGGCACGGGTGGCCAGGCGGAAATCCAGCGGGGCGGTCTGCATCGGTGTTCCTTTGTGTTTCATGCCGGGCGCGGGGACACCCGGCGGGATCGTCACTCGTGTTCGGCCAGATAGGCCAGCAGGCGGTCTTCGTCCCACACCGGCACGCCCAGCGACTGCGCCTTGTCCAGCTTGGAACCCGCTTCGGTACCGGCGACCACGAAGCTGGTCTTCTTCGAGACGCTGCCGGAGACCTTTGCACCGAGGGCCTCCAGGCGCTCCTTGGCGGCATCGCGGGTGAGCTGGGCCAGGGTGCCGGTCAGCACCACGGTCTGCCCATCCAGCGGGCCGGCCACGATCTCGGCCAGCGCCGGTGCCTTGGCCAGGATCTGCTGCATCGCCTTCTCGGCTGCCAGCAGCATCGCGCCATGGCCCTCGCTGTCCAGCCACTGGGCCAGGCCACGCGCGGTGTCGTCCGGCAATCCTGCGTTGACGAACTGCCCATGCTCGGCGTCGAGCACCGCCTGGGCACCGGGCAACGCGGCCACCAGTTTCTCCGCGCGCAGGCGGGTGATGCCGGGAATCTCTGATTCGACCAACAGCTGCGCCAGGTCCAGCCCCTCGCGCAGCCTGGCGCTGGGCGCGTGCACATCGCTGATGCGGACCTGGCCGACCTGCAGCAGGTCATCGATGGCCTGCTGGTTGCCCTGCTGTTCGAAGAAGTGGCCGAGCGACCGCGCCACTTCGCCACCGATGTCCGGCACGCGCTTGAACAATGGCCACGGCAGGTGGCGGATCAGTTCCAGGTCACCGAACCACTGCGCCAGCGCCTTGGCCGTGCTTTCGCCCACGTGCTCGATGCCCAGCGCGAACAGCAGCCGTTCCAGCGTGGCGGCACGACTGGCGTCGATGGCCGCGATCAGGTTGTCGGCCCACTTGGTCGCGATCTTCTTCGTGTTCCATTCGAAGCGGGCCGGCTGCGCCAGCGCCTGCGCGCGCCAGCCCGGATCGTTGCCGTCCAGCCTGAGCACCGCATTGAGCACCGCGCCACTGCCTTCAGCCGGCAGGTGCAGCTTCATTGCGGCGGCCAGCGCCGAGGGATCTTCAGCGTCCAGCACCAGCTTCAGGTGCAGCAGCTGGTCACGACTGAGCCGGTACAGGTCGGCCACGCTCTTGACGATGCCAGCGTCGACCAGGGTTTCAATGTACTTGTCGCCCAGGCCGTCGATGTCCATCGCGCGGCGCGAAGCGAAATGGGCAATGGCTTCCTTGCGCTGCGCCGGGCAGGACAGTTCACCCGAACAGCGCCATGCGGCGGCACCTTCCTCGCGCACGATTTCCGAGCCGCACACGGGGCAGCGCGTCGGCATCTGCCAGGGCGAGGTGTCCTGCGGGCGTCGGTCGAGGATGACGCTGACCACTTCCGGGATCACGTCGCCGGCACGGCGCACGATCACGCTGTCACCGACACGCACATCGAGACGCGCGATCTGATCGGCATTGTGCAAGGTGGCATTGGATACGATCACGCCGGCCACAGCCACCGGCGCCAGCCGCGCGACCGGCGTCGCGGCACCGGTGCGGCCGATCTGGATCTCGATCGCCTCCACCGTGGTGCTCTGTTCCTGTGCCGGGAACTTGTGCGCGATGGCCCAGCGCGGCGCGCGCGAAACGAACCCCATCGCCTGCTGGCCGGCACGGTCATCCAGCTTGTAGACCACGCCATCGATGTCGAACGGCAGGCTGTCGCGACGCTCGCCGATGTCACGGTAGTAGCCGAGCAGGCCGTCGGTGCCTTCCACCACCTTGCACAACTCGCTGACCGGAAAGCCCCAGGCACCGAGCTGCGCCAGCGTGCCCGAATGGGTATCGGGCAGCTCGCCGCCCTGCACTTCACCGGTACCGTAGGCAAAGAAGCTCAACCTGCGCTGCGCACTGATCTTCGGGTCGAGCTGGCGCAGCGACCCGGCCGCCGCATTGCGCGGGTTGGCCAGCACCTTGCCGCCGTGCAGGCGCGCACGTTCGTTGTATGCCTCGAAATCGGCACGCGCCATGTAGACTTCGCCGCGCACCTCCAGCACGTCCGGCCAGTCCTTGCCGTGCAGCCGCTTGGGAACATCGCCGATCTCGCGCAGGTTGGCGGTCACGTCCTCGCCGGTGCTGCCATCGCCGCGGGTCGCGCCGAGCACGAAATGACCATCCTCATAGCGCAGGCTGATCGCCAGGCCGTCCATCTTCGGCTCGGCCGAAAACTGCAGGCTGCGGCGGCCCAGGCGTTCATCGATGCGGCGCACGAAATCCGCCACTTCCTCATCGCTGAAGGCGTTGGACAGCGACAACATCGGCACCGCATGGCGGACTTCGGGGAAACGGCCGGAGGGACGCGCGCCGACCTGCTGGGTCGGACTGTCGGCCCGGGCCAGTTCCGGATGTTCGCGCTCCAGTGCTTCCAGCTCGCGCACCATCCGGTCGTAGTCGATGTCGGGGATCTCCGGGGCGTCCAGCTCATGGTAGGCGCGGTTGGCCTGGGCGATCTGCCGGCGGAGATCTTCGGCGCGTTCGGCGGGGCTGGAGCTCATCGGAATCCGGTGGTTCTGGGATGGCCGGGGATTCTACCGCGCCCGGCCGTCAGGCCCTGTAATGCCCCCCCTTCGCAGCGCCGAGCCATGCTCGACGGGCGCCCCCCCCTGCCCTGGTGGATGCCAACCATCTCCCCGCCCCGGCAGGTGCCCAACCTTGGTTGGCACACCTGCAGCCGACCATGGCTCGGCACTACAAAAAGCGGGCTTGCCGCCCACCGCAACCAGCGCTAGCGTGCGAAGGCTACTCCTCGGAATCCCACCCGTGACCCTGCCTGCTTCCCGTAGACGCTTCCTGCAATTGGCCGGTGCCGGCCTCGCCGTCGCTGGCAGCGGACTGCCGCGGCTTGGCCAGGCCCAACCTGCGGCCGCCGTCGCCCCGGCCCCTGCCGAAGGCGTGGTACTGCTGAACTTCAACGAGTGCCCCTACGGCCCCTCGCCGGCGGCCCAGCAGGCCGCGCGCGACAGTATCGCCAGTTGCGGCCGCTACCGCTTCGCCCTGGCCGCACAGGTGCGCGATGCCTTCATCGAGCAGGCACGTATTCCGGCCGACCACGTGCGCCTCTATCCCGGCTCAAGCGAGCCGTTGAACCGCGCCGCCACGGTGTGGACCGGGCCGCAGGCGGGATTGGTGGTGGCCGACCCGACCTTCGAGACCCTGGGCGAGGTCGCCGCTGCTCGCGGCGCCCATGTGCAGAAGGTGCCGCTGCGCGACGACGGCGCGCATGACCTGCGTGCGATGGTCGCCGCCGCGCAAGCGCGCCCGACCGGGCTGGTGTATGTGTGCAATCCGAACAACCCGACCGGTTCGATCAGCCCACCGGATGAGCTCGCCTGGCTGCTGGCCCACAAGCCCGCATCGACCCGCGTGCTGGTCGACGAGGCCTACCTGCAGTACAGCGAGCAGCCGAGCCTGATCGCGCAGGTAGCGCAGCGTGATGACCTGATCGTGCTGCGCACGTTCTCCAAGCTGTACGGCATGGCCGGCCTGCGCCTGGGCGTGGCGGCCGCACATCCCGACCGCCTGCGCGAACTGGCCAGCCTGGGCGACAACCCACTGCCCGTGCCAGCACTGGCCGCAGCACTGGCCAGCCTGCAGGATCCCCAGTTGATCGCGCAGCGGCGCCTGCAGAATGCCCAGGTGCGGCAGGCCACCATTGCGTGGCTGGGCAAGCGTGGTTTCAGCTGCGTCCCGTCGGAAGCGAACTGCTTCGTGGTGGATGTGCAGCGCGACGGTGCCGCCTTTGCCAAGGCGATGGCAGACAACGGCGTGATCATTGGCCGCAGCTGGCCGATCTGGCCACAGCGCGTGCGCGTGACCGTCGGCACCGAAGACGAGATGGCCGCATTCCGCCGTGCGTTCGCCAAGGTGGCCGGCGTACCGGCCTGACCCTGTTGGTGGGGGCGAACTTGGTTCGCCCCATCCACGCATGGAGTGGATCTGCTGTTGTGGATGCCGACCATTGGTCGGGGTGGGTGCCGACCGTTGGTCGGGGTGGATGCCGACCGTTGGTCGGGGTGGGTGCCGACCGTTGGTCGGGGTGGGTGCCGACCGTTGGTCGGCACGCCATGGCGCTCACCAGCGCGGGGTCTTGGTCAGCGGCGGTGCCTGGTGCTGGCGGTCGTAGGCACGCAGCTCGTCGCGGATGTGCGCGATGCGCTGGCGGCCCAGGGCATTGCGGCTGTCATCCAGCACCACGCCATCGAGCAGCTCGGCCATGCGCTGCACGGTCGGCAGCATCTTCTCCCAGGCATCAAGCGCGGTCAGCGGCGCCGGCAGGGTCAGGAAGAAGGCGATGGCCGGGGTTTCCATGGCACGGATGTTGGCCATGTCGAAGCTGCCCGGCTTCATGATGCTGGCCATCGAGAAGATCGGGCCGCGCTCGGGGTGGCCTTCCACCAGGCGGTGGAACACGTTCATGTGGCCGAATACCAAGCCAGTCTTCTCCGCCGCCACCACGATGTCTTCGCCGCGCAGCTGCTCGCCGGCACGGGCGGCCACGAACAGCGAGACGATCTTGTCGAAATCCTGGGTGGTGCGCTTGCCGAGGTCGTTGGCCGCGCCCGGATCGGTGTCGGCCAGGCCAAGTTCGGCCTGCTCGCCTTCGCCGCGCATGCCCGGTTCGACGCGGCCCTCGGCCACCACGACGCCGTCCTCGCCCAGGACCGGTTCGCGGCGCTCGCCACTGGCCGGTTCCGCGTTCTCCACGCGACGGCCCTGGGGCTTCTTCTTCGGACGGCCAAACAGGAAGATCGCGGCGATCAACAGCAGGCCGGCGGCCAGGATGCCGATGCGCAACAGTGCCGTGTCGGACATTCGATAGGTTCTCCGGCTAATTCATTCAGGTAACTAGGATGGCACGTCAGGCCGCGCCCGCCAATCGCGCCGCTTCTTCCAGGTCCACACTGACCAGGCGGCTGACGCCCGGCTCACGCATGGTCACGCCCGACAGCTGGTGCGCGGCCTCCATCGTCGCCTTGTTGTGGCTGACGAACAGGAACTGCACCTTCTCGCTCATTTCCTTGACCATGTTGGCCAGGCGGCCGACGTTGGCTTCGTCCAGCGGCGCGTCCACCTCGTCCAGCAGGCAGAACGGGGCGGGATTCAACTGGAAGATGGCGAACACCAGCGCCACCGCGGTCATCGCTTTCTCGCCGCCGGACAGCAGCGAGATGCTGGACACGCGCTTGCCCGGCGGGCGCGCCATGATGGTCACGCCCGTGTCGAGCAGGTCTTCACCGGTCAGTTCCAGGTAGGCGTGGCCGCCACCGAACAGGCGCGGATACAGGGCCTGGACGCCGGCGTTGACGCGGTCGAAGGTGTCCTTGAAGCGCCCGCGGGTCTCGCGATCGATCTTGCGGATGGCATCCTCAAGTGTTTCCAGCGCCGTGGTCAGGTCGGCGTGCTGCGAATCCAGGTAGTCCGAACGCTGCGAAGCCTCGCCGTACTCGTGGATGGCGGCCAGGTTGACCGGCTCCAGCCGGCGCATGCGTGCGTCGATCTGGTGCACGGCCTGCTCCCAGTCGCCCAGGCGGGCGTCCTCGGGTAGTGCATTGAGCACGTCCTGCAGCACGAAGCCGGCCTTTTCCACCGCCGCCTGCAGGGTGTCGGCGCTGAGCACCAAGGCCTGCTGGTCGAGCTTGCGCTGCGAAATGCGCTCGCGCTGGGCCAACGCCTGCTCGTCGCGCTGGTGGCGGGTCTGCTCGTAGTTGCGCAGCTCGGCGTCGATGCCGTCCAGCAGCGTTCGCGCCTCGGTCAGCACACGGTCGGCCCGCACGCGCTCTTCCAGCGCGTTCTGGTGTTCGGCCTGCAGCGATTCGACCGGCGAATCCCCTTCGTCCAGCTGCGAGTGCAGCTCGCCCAGCCGCGCGTCCAGCTGCCCGCGCTGGGTGCCCATGCGTTCCAGCGCCTGGCTCAACGAGTCCAGCTGCGCGCGCTGCGATTCCAGGGTCAAGGCCAGCGAATGCGCGCGCTCGCGTACCGCGCGGGCGGCATCGCGGGCCAGGTCACGGGCCTCGGTCAACTGCCGACGTTCGCCCTCCAGCCGCTGCCGGGTCGATTCCAGGTCGCCCATGCTGCTGACCGCACTCTCCAGCCGCGAGCGCGCTTCACGCGCCTGCTCGTTGTTGGCTTCCAGCGTTTCCTGCAACTGCTTCAGCTCGCCCTCGATGCGGTCGATGCGGGTGCGTGCCGCTTCCACCTTGCCCTGCTGGCCCTGCAGCTGGCCGGCCAGCTCGGACACCGCGCGGTGGGCCTGGTAGAGCGCGCGCTGCGCGTCCTCGCGCTGCTGCTCGGCTGCCTGCAGCTGCTCACGGAAACCGCTCAGCTGCTCTTCCAGCTCGGCCTCGCGGTCCTGCAGCTGCTCGATCTGCTCACGCAGTTCGTTGATCTCACGCTCGCGCAGCAGCGCACCCTGCTCGGCGGCACCGGAGCGCGACACGCGCAGCCAGCCCTGGCCCAGCCGCTCGCCGCCCTGGGTGATGATCGAATCGCCTTCCGGCAGGCTGGCCTGCAGGGCCTTCGCCTCGGACAGGTCCTTCGCACCATGCAGGTGCGCCAGTAGCCGACGGATCGCCGCCGGGCCGCGCACGCGTGCCGCCAGCGAGGTCGGCGCCACCTTCAGTTCAGCAGCATCGTCGGCGACCAGCGCAATGTGGCCTTCGCCAAGTTCGCCCAGCGCGCCGACCAGGCTGGCCGGGTCATCGACCAGCACGCCTTCGATCAGCTGGCCCAGCGCACTTTCCACCGCGTTCTCCCAGCCGGCATCCACGTCCAGGCGTTCGCCGACGCGCGCCGCCGAATCCAGCCCGCGCGCCTTCAGCCAGGCCACGGCTGCACCCTGCTCCTGGCCCAGCGCGGCCTGCTGCAGGGTTTCCAGCGAGGCCAGGCGACCGCGCAGGCCGTTGGCCTGCTTGCGCAGTTCAGCCAGTTCGTTCTGGCCATTGCGCTGCTGTTCCTGCACTGCCGTCACGCCCTGCTTGCGCAGCTCGACGTCTTCACTCAATTCATCCAGTGCGGCCTTCTGCGTGTCGTGCTGCAGGTGCAGCTGCTCGAAGGCTTCTTCCAGCGCGTCCACGTCCAGGCCTGCGCGTTCGGCGGCCAGGGCCTCGCGACGCCGGTCGGCGTCGAGGATCTGCTTGTCCAGGTAGTCCACGCGCGTGCGCTCGACATCGCCGGCGCGCGAGGCTTCCGAACTCTGCGAGGTGTGCTGTTCCCAGCGCTGCTGCCAGCTGGCCAGCCGCTCTTCAGCCTCACGCAGGCTTTCCTGCTTGATCTCGTTTTCTTCCTGCAGTGCTTCCAGCTGCGGAGTGGCGGCCTCCACCGCCTCGCGCAGCACCCTCAGTTTGGCCTCGTCGCCGCTGATGTGCTGGCCCAGTTCAGCCAGCGCCTGCTGGGTTTCATCGCGCGCCTTGTGCAGGCGCTGCGACAGCTCGCGCTGGTGCTGGATCTGCTGTTCCAGGCGCGCCAGCGTACTGCCGACCTGGTAGACCGCAGCCTGCGCGGTGTTCAGCGCGTCGGCGGCCTCTTCGCGCCGCGCGCGCGAGGTCTCGATGCGCGCCTCGGCATCACGCTGGTCGGCGATCAGCTGCTGCAGCCTCGTCTCTTCCTGCGACAGGCCTTCGCGCAGCTTCGACAGGCGCCCGTCGAGGCCGCGGAATTCCAGCGCCTTCCACTCGGCATCCTTGACCCGGCGCTCTTCCTGCAGGGCCTGGTACTGCTCGGCCTGCTTGGCCTGGCGCTTGAGGTGCTCCAGCTGCTTGCTGATCTCGTCGCGCAGGTCGCCCAGCCGGTCCAGGTTCTCGCGGGTGTGGCGGATGCGGGTCTCGGTCTCCTTGCGGCGCTCCTTGTACTTGGAGATGCCGGCTGCCTCTTCCAGGTACACACGCAGGTCTTCCGGGCGCGCCTCGATGATCTGGCTGATCATGCCCTGCTCGATGATCGAGTAGCTGCGCGGGCCCAGGCCGGTGCCGAGGAACAGGTCGGTGATGTCGCGGCGGCGGCACTTGGTGCCGTTGAGGTAGTAGTTGCTGGTACCGTCGCGGCTGACCGTGCGCTTGACCGAGATTTCGTTGAACGCGGCGTACTCGCCGGAGATCGTGTGGTCGGAGTTGTCGAAGATCAGCTCGACCGTGGCCTGCGACACCGGCTTGCGGGCGTTGGAACCGGAGAAGATCACGTCGGTCAGCGAGTCGCCGCGCAGGCGGCTGGCCGAACTCTCGCCCATGACCCAGCGCACGGCGTCGATGATGTTCGACTTGCCGCAGCCATTGGGGCCCACCACGCCGGTCATGTTGGTCGGCAGGTGCAGGGTGGTCGGATCGACGAACGACTTGAAGCCGGACAGCTTGATCGTGGAAAGACGCATGGCGTGATTGGGTTCCAACAGGCGCCCAGAGGGCGTCCGTATTGTGGATGTCAGGTCAGCCAGCACCTCAAGCCATTGATTTCAAAAGAATTCAATGAAGCCAAGGGTGACACAATGGAATGAGTATAACGGCGCGAATGTTCCACGGGCGGGATGACCGGCTCGGAGCGCGCTTGAAATGGGTCCAGATGTCGCTTTGCGCCTGGGGCGACGGATTTCCAAGCCACCGATCAAATCGCAAGTCATTGATATTTATTGATTTTTGGACCGATTCACAGCCCTGCACATCAGAAGCCGTGCAGGATGGGGGGATGCATCGACCGCTTTTATTTACCCCCGCCGACGACGCGATGACCGCTCCCGTGCTCGGCGGGACCGCTTGGCTGGATGCCCTTACCCCTTGGCCAACCAGCATCCATGGACACGCACTGCTTCACCTGGCCAGTTTTCCAGCCGCATTCATTCGAAGCCACGTCGCCGGACTGTACATCGCGCCTGGGCTGAGCATTTCGGTCTTCACGCCTTACGTCACCTCGGGCGAGGATAGATTCGAAGAAGCCATGAGCCATGGTGGCCGCGTAATTGCTCACTGGCCCTGGCATGAACCGACGGTCTCCCCCTGTGTGCCAATTGGACCACGCCGCATTTGCGCCGGGACGGCAATGGATGAGCGCGGAGCACTTCAGGGAACTTCGCAAATTGGAGGACGGCCTTGCTGGCAGCAGGATGACGAATCAGAGGGCCAGGCATTCATCCTTCAGTTCGATGAATTCGATCTTGATAGGGCAGCACCGACGCATCGAGGAATCCTGGTCGGCGGAATGGGCTATCTGTTGCTTGATCGCAACATTCCTTCACCTTCGATGGACTGCGGTCGATTCGTCGTCCAAACCACTTGAGAGACAGGCCAAGTCAGCTACCCAACCTCGGCAGGCTATGACTCATCAGGCTGAAGTAGATCAGGTAATCACTGGCTCGACCCTCAATACCGTAGGACTCATCCATGTATGGAGAACTTGTATTCGAAAGCTATGGCCAAGCTCTGGGCTGCGCTTTCCTGGGAGGTGCTCCGTACCTGCCTGCCGATACCCCCTGGCCGCGCGACGCAAATGGAAAGCCAATGCTCCATCTTGCGAGCCTGCCTGCCGCTTTCATTCAAACGCATGCCCCGAAGGTCGCCATCAAAACGCATCTCTGCGTGTCGATCTTCACGCCTTATGACGTTCTTGATGATGCCTACATCGAAACCGCTCTACTGACCGGCGGACGTGTCATCGCTTACGCGCCCCACGAACCCGGCGCAGACAGCGCAGCGCCCCCTTTTGACCCACGCCTGATCACCACTGCCACAGCCTCCATCCCGGATGACGTTGAGAACGGAATCGCCAAGATTGGCGGAATTCCCGCTTGGCTTCAGGACGATTGCACTGATGGACGGGAATTCATCCTCCAGATCAACGCTTCCCGATTGAACCGGGCAGCACCGACGCATCGAGGAATCCTGGTCGGCGGAATGGGTTATCTGTTGCTTGATCGCAACATTCCCTCACCTTCGATGGACTGCGGTCGATTCGTCATCCAGACCACTTGAGAGCTGCCCATGCAGATACAGATCAGCGGCCAGTATGGCGATCCGCCGTCAGGCGCCCTTTTTGCCCCGCTCCAGAGACAACTGAACATCTGCTTCGAGCGTCATATGAAGGGGAACTATCTTCGATCCATCACCAAATTCGGAATCGTTCTTCGGGTCTCCGGGACGATCTGGACATTCGAACCAGATGGACCAGACCGCTTGATGCTGTTTCTCAAAAGGCAGCTGCTGACCATGGATATGGTCTACGCCTGCCAGCCTTGGAAAACCATCGACAGGAACGCCCTCGTACCTGTTGTATCAGCAGACATGGCGACCTGTATCGACATGATGATCGAACGCGCACGTCGTGCAGGAGAACTTCTGCAAGCCGATCAACTACGGATGGACGTTGCCAATGCGCTTGCAGATTTCGAGCGCTACTTCCTGGGTGAGGCTGTCTAGCAAGCAGTGGTGCAGCACGGAGGGCAAGTCGAGCATGGCTCGACTCTACATACCCGGCGATCGCCCAAAACAAAACGGGCACCCTTGCGGGCGCCCGTTCTGCGGTGATGTCAGGCCTTGCGGCGTGGGATCAGGCTTCGGCGACGACGACGACCTTGACGGTGGTCTCGACGTCGGCGTGCAGGTGGATCAGCACGTCGTATTCGCCGATGTTGCGGAAGGCGCCTTCACCCAGGATGACTTCGCTCTTCTCCAGCGGCAGGCCGGCGGCAGTGAAGGCTTCGGCGATGTCGCGCGGGCCGACCGAGCCGTACAGCTTGCCTTCGGTCGAAGCGTTGGCGGCGATGGTCACGCTCGCGCCTTCCAGCTTGGCCTTGCGGGCTTCAGCTTCTGCGTGGATGGCCTGGGCCTTGGCTTCGTACTCGGCGCGCTTGGCTTCGAACTCGGCCTTGTTGCTCTCGGTGGCCGGCACGGCCTTGCCCTGCGGCACGAGGAAGTTGCGGCCGTAGCCCGGCTTCACGTCGACCAGGTCGCCCAGGTTGCCGAGGTTGGTGACTTTCTGCAGGAGGATCAGCTGCATGGTATTGCTCCAGATGAGTTATTCGTTAGCGAGGCGATGCCCCGCAACAAAGGCTGTCCGAATAGCTGGCACAGCGGGGGCGGCACCGGGCCGCCCCGCCGGGCATCAGACGTCGTGGTTGTCGGTGTACGGGATCAGGGCCAGGAAGCGAGCGCGCTTGACGGCGGTCGCCAGCTGGCGCTGGTACTTCGACTTGGTACCGGTGACGCGGCTCGGCACGATCTTGCCGTTCTCGGTCAGGTACTGGCGCAGGGTGTTGAGATCCTTGTAGTCGATCTCCTTCACACCTTCAGCCGTGAACTTGCAGAACTTGCGGCGACGGAAGAACTTGGACATGGGAAGGCTCCTTAGGCGGCGGAAGCGGCGTCGTCGCCGGCTTCGTTGTCAGCGGTGGTGGTGGACTCGCCTTCTTCGTCGTCACGACGACGGCGCTCACCGCGCTCCGGCTTGTCACCCTTCTCGTCCTTGCTCTTCATGATCAGCGACTGCTCGGTGTCAGCCTCGTCACGCTTGATGACCAGGTTGCGCAGCACGGCGTCGTTGAAGCGGAAGCTCTCGGTCAGTTCGTTCAGAACGGCCTGGTCGGCTTCGATGTTCATCAGCACGTAGTGGGCCTTCACCAGGTTCTGGATCGGGTACGCCAGCTGGCGGCGGCCCCAGTCTTCCAGGCGGTGGATGGTGCCGTTGCCGTTCTCGACCAGCGACTTGTAGCGCTCGATCATGGCCGGGACCTGCTCGCTCTGGTCCGGGTGGACCATGAACACGATTTCGTAATGACGACTCATGTTTTTTTCTACCTTTCGGATGTGGCCTTGCGGCCGGACAGCCCCCCGCCGTTGAGACCGCGGTGGGGCAAGGATTCCCGCCAGGAAGGCAGGAAGCCGCGCATTATGGCGCAGATGGGGATGACGGGCAACCGGGGGCACCCGACCTTCTGAACCGGGGTGCCCTGCCCCGGTGCCGATCAAGGTCGGCACCCACCAGGCGGGTAGCGCCGGGCCATGTCCGGCGGGCGCCAAAGCCGCGCGTCAGGCCTTGTCGGCGTCGGTGGTGAAGCTCTCGCCGCAGCCGCACTCGGCGGTGGCGTTCGGGTTGCTGAACGTGAAGGTCTCGCTCAGGCCATGCTTGCCGAAGTCGATCACGGTGCCGTCCACCAGCGCCAGGCTCTTGGCGTCGACATAGATCTTCACGCCGTCCTGGTCGAACACGGTATCGCCCTCGCGCTCGTCGCGGGCCAGGTCGGTCACGTGGCCCCAACCGGAGCAGCCGGTCCTGGTCACGCCGAAACGCAGGCCCAGCGCGCCGGGGGTCTGGGCGACAAAGCGCTGCACGCGCTCGAAGGCAATGGGGGTCAGGCTGACGGCCATGGGGCTACTCCAGAGGTACGGGGACATTATAAGGAGCCGTTGCCGCGAAAAATGCCTCGCAAGCAGAACGCTGCAACCGGTAAACTCCCGTGTTCACAGATCGAGTCGATCAGCAGAGGATTCAAGTCATGACGGTGGTCAGCGTTGAACATGCGCTTGCCGGGAAGATCCCGGAAGGCGGCGAAGTCACGGTACGCGGATGGGTGCGCACGGTGCGCGGTTCAGCGAATCTGGCCTTCGTGAATGTGAGCGACGGCTCCTGCTTCGCCCCGATCCAGATCGTGGCCAACGACACCCTGGGCAACTTCGACGAGATCAAGCGCCTGACCAGCGGCTGCTCGGTCATCGCCACCGGCACCCTGGTGAAGTCGCAGGGCAAGGGCCAGTCGTTCGAGATCCAGGCCAGCACGCTGGACGTGGTCGGCTGGGTCGAAGACCCGCTCACCTACCCGATCCAGCCCAAGCCGATGTCGCCGGAGTTCCTGCGCGAAGTGGCACACCTGCGCCCGCGCACCAACCTGTTCGGCGCAGTCACCCGCATCCGCAACTGCTTGGCCCAGGCCGTGCACCGCTTCTTCCACGAGAACGGCTTCAACTGGATCAGCACCCCGATCATCACCACCTCCGATGCCGAAGGCGCCGGCCAGATGTTCCGCGTGTCCACCCTGGACATGGTGAACCTGCCGCGTGACGAGAAGGGCGCGATCGACTTCAGCCGCGACTTCTTCGGCAAGGAAACGTTCCTGACCGTGTCCGGCCAGCTGAACGTCGAGGCGTACTGCCTGGCGCTGAGCAAGGTCTACACCTTCGGCCCGACCTTCCGCGCCGAGAACAGCCACACCACCCGCCATCTGGCGGAGTTCTGGATGATCGAGCCGGAAATCGCCTTCGCCGACCTGGCCGAAGACGCACGCCTGGCCGAAGAGTTCCTGAAGTACCTGTTCCGCGCCGTGCTGAACGAGCGCAGCGACGATCTGGCCTTCATCGCCGAGCGCGTGGACAAGAACGCGATCACCAAGCTGGAAGATTTCATCAACGCACCGTTCGAGCGCATCGACTACACCGATGCGGTCAGCCTGCTGCAGAAGTCCGGCAGGAAGTTCGACTTCCCGGTGGAATGGGGCCTGGACCTGCAGACCGAGCACGAGCGCTGGCTGACCGAGGAGCATGTCGGCCGTCCGGTGGTGGTGACCAACTATCCGGAGCACATCAAGGCCTTCTACATGCGCCTGAACGACGACGGCAAGACCGTTGCCGCGATGGACGTGCTGGCCCCGGGCATCGGCGAGATCATCGGTGGCAGCCAGCGTGAGGAGCGCCTCGACGTGCTGGACGCGCGCATGGCCCAGTTCGGCCTGGATCGTGAGCACTACAGCTGGTACCGCGACTTCCGCCGCTATGGCTCGGTGCCTCACGCGGGCTTCGGCCTGGGCTTCGAACGCCTGGTGGTGTACGTCTGCGGGCTGTCCAACATCCGCGATGCGATCCCCTACCCGCGCGCCCCGGGCAGCGCGGACTTCTAAGCCCCACACGTCCACGGAGGTACGGCTCCCATGACCCTGTTCTTCGCCCTGTGTTTCGTCGGCGTTGCAGTGGCCGGGTTCAGTGCCTTCGTGATCTTCTGGCCGCTGACCCTGGTGCACGTTCGCGACCGCCATCCGGCGCTCGCCGAGCGCTTCGGCAGCGGCGCCTTCCTCAAGCCCGATGCCCTGGCCTGGCTGTTGCGCCGCGACTATCGCCAGCAGCCGGACCGCTCGCTGTCCGGGCTGGCGACGCCGGCCTGGGTATCGCTGCTGACCCTGCTGGCCGGACTGGGCATGGCCGCCCTGCTCTGGCTGGCCTCGCTCTGGTAACCCCCATGAATGACATTTCTGCCTCGCGCGACAGCTGGTGGCTGGCCAGCCTCGGCAACACCCTGATCTGGGCGCGCCTGCGCGTTCGCCCGGCCGGCACCGCCGAAGTGCTCGACAGCGATGGCAACACGCTGAGCTACGACAGCGAAGACACCGCCCGTTCGCAGTTGTTCGACGCCGAATTCGTCGAGTATGACGGCCTGGACGAGGAAGACGCGCTGGTGCGCGGCTTCAGCCTGCACGAAGTGCAGCCGCCGCAGGCCGACAACGACGAGGGCCTGCGCGGCCGCATGATCCAGTCGCTGGGCGCGCGCGCCTGATCCAGGCATGTTCACTCCACGCGCCTTCGCCGAGACCGACCTGCTCTGGCTGGACCGCCTGCTGGCGCGCGATCCGTTCGTCACCGTGCTCACCCCCGGCAGCGATGGCCTGCCGGAGCTGACCCGGATGCCGGTGCTGTACCGGCGCGAGGGCGAGCGCATCGAGCTGCGCGGGCACTGGGCCCGCGCCAACCCGCAGTCGCGCCACAGCGGTGCGGCCAAGGTGCTGGTCGACGGACCACACGGCTACGTCTCGGCCAGCTGGTACCCGGACAAGGAGCCTGCCGCACGGGTGCCGACCTGGAACTACGCCGCCGCCGAGCTGCATGGCCAGTTGCACACCTTCGACGACACCGATGCGCTGGCCGAACTGGTCGGCGCGATCAGCGATCACTTCGAAGCCAGTGTCGGCCAGGCCTGGCAGTTCGATGCCACGCGCGCCGAACATGGCCCGGAACTGCGTGCCATCGTCGGCTTCCGTTTCCAGGTCGAACACGTGCAGCTGAAGCTGAAGCTGAGCCAGAACCATCCCGACGCCAACCAGCGCGCCGTGATCGCCGAACTGGAACAGCTGGGCACCCCTTCCTCCACCGAGTTGGCGCAGTGGATGCGCTGGCACCGCGAACAGGCCGCCCGCAGCGGCTGAACACCCCCGATTCCCGCGACGTCGCAGCTGGATGGCTGCGGTGCGCCCCCACCCGACGCCAGGGACCCGAACATGAAAGACATCCACAAGCTGCTGCAGAACAACCGCGACTGGGCCGACCGCATCGAGAAGGAGGACCCCGACTTCTTCCACCAGCTGGCCAAGCAGCAGCATCCCGAGTACCTGTGGATCGGCTGCTCCGATTCGCGCGTGCCGGCCAACCAGATCATCGGCATGGCGCCGGGCGAAGTGTTCGTGCACCGCAACGTCGCCAACGTGGTCGCCCACACCGACCTTAACTGCCTGAGCGTGGTGCAGTACGCGGTGGACCAGCTGAAGGTCAAGCACATCCTGATCGTCGGCCACTACGGCTGCGGCGGCGTGCATGCCTGCCTGCACAACACCCGCGTCGGCCTGGCCGACAACTGGCTGCGCCATGTCGGTGACGTGGTGCAGAAGCACCAGGGCATCCTCGACGCCATCGAAGACGACGAACTCAAGCACGCCCGGCTGTGCGAGCTGAACGTGATCGAGCAGGTCGCCAACCTCTGCCGCTCGACCATCGTGCTGGATGCCTGGGCCCGCGGCCAGAAGCTGATGGTGCACGGCTGGGTCTACAGCCTGAAGGACGGCCGCGTGCGTGAAATGGGCATCGACGTCGGTTCGCTGGAAGAGCTGCAGCCAGCGTATGAAAAAGCGCTGTCCTTCGTGCCGCGCAAGGGCCGTCGCGACTGATCCCCACACGGATGACCACCATGCTCGCCCCACCGATCAACCTGCACGCCTGGATCGAAGAGAACCGCCACCTGCTGAAGCCGCCGGTGGGCAACAAGATGATCGACAACGGCGATTTCATCGTGATGGTGGTCGGCGGGCCGAACTCGCGTACCGACTACCACTACGACGAAGGCCCCGAGTGGTTCTACCAGCTCGAAGGCGAGATGGTGCTGAAGGTGCAGGAGGACGGCGCGGTGCGCGACATTCCGATCCGCGCCGGCGAGATCTTCCTGTTGCCGGCGAAGGTGCCGCACTCGCCGCGGCGCCCGCCCGGGGGCATCGGCCTGGTGGTCGAGCGCAAGCGGCTGCCGCATGAGATGGACGGCGTGATCTGGCACTGCGAGCGCTGCAACCACAAGCTGCACGAAGAGTATTTCCCGCTGCAGAACATCGAAACCGACCTGCCCAAGGTGTTTGCGCGCTACCACGCCAGCCTGGAACTGCGTACCTGCAGCCAGTGCGGGCACGTGGATCCGCTGCCGGTGCCGGCGGCGGGCTGAGCACCTGCCCCTGTAGAGCCGAGCCCATGCTCGGCTTCGTGGCCCGGCAGCCGAGCATGGGCTCGGCGCTACAGGTTCGGCGGCAGGCACGCCGCCAGGCGCTACACTGGCGGTCCCGTTGCAGCCTGTTGCCCGACCATGTCCGACCTGCTCAGCCGCACCCACGCCATCGCCCTGGACGCCGCCGATCCGCTGCGCCCGCTGCGTGGCGAATTCCTGATTCCGCGCCATGGAGGCGGCGAGCAGACCTACTTCGTCGGCAACTCGCTGGGCCTGCAGCCGCGCGGTGCGCAGGCAGCGGTGCAGGAAGTGATGAAACAATGGGGCGAACTGGCGGTGGAAGGCCACTTCACCGGCCCGACGCAGTGGCTGTCCTACCACCGCCTGGTGAGCGCGCAGCTGGCCCGCGTGGTCGGCGCACTGCCCAGCGAGGTGGTAGCGATGAACACGCTGAGCGTGAACCTGCACCTGATGATGGTCAGCTTCTACCGGCCGACCACGCAGCGCCCGGTGATCCTGATGGAAGCCGGCGCATTCCCGACCGACCGCCACGCGGTGGAAGCTCAGATCCGCTTCCATGGTTTCGACCCGGCCGAGTGTCTGGTGGAAGTGCAGCCGGACGAAGCCAACGGCACGATTTCGCTGGCCGCGATCGAACGCGCCATCGCCGAGCACGGCCCGCGCCTGGCACTGGTGCTGTGGCCCGGCGTGCAGTACCGCACCGGCCAGGCCTTCGACCTCGATGCGATCACGCGCGCCGCACGCCTGCAGGGCGCACGCATCGGCTTCGACCTGGCGCACTCGGTTGGCAACCTGCCGCTGCGCCTGCATGAGGTGGCGCCCGATTTCGCCGTGTGGTGCCACTACAAATACCTCAACAGCGGCCCGGGCGCGGTGGCCGGCGCGTTCGTGCACGAGCGCCACCATCGCGACACCACCCTGCCGCGCTTTGCCGGCTGGTGGGGCCATGAGGAATCGACCCGCTTCCAGATGGCGCCCCAGTTCACCCCCGCCATCGGTGCCGAAGGCTGGCAGTTGAGCAATCCGCCGATCCTCGGCCTGGCACCACTGCGTGCCTCGCTGGACCTGTTCGAGCGTGCCGGCATGGAGGCGCTGCGCAGCAAATCGCTGGCGCTGACCGGCCTGCTCGAAGCACTGGTCCGCGCACGCCTGCCGCAGGTGCTGGACATCATTACCCCGGCCGATCCGCAGCGCCGCGGCTGCCAGTTGTCGCTGCGCGTGGTCGGTGGCCGCGAGCGTGGCCGTGCACTGTTCGAGCACCTGCGCGGCATCGGCGTGCTCGGCGACTGGCGCGAGCCTGACGTGATCCGCATCTCGCCCACCCCGCTCTACAACCGCTACCTGGACGTGCACCATTTCGTCGAGGAAGTGGAAGCCTGGGCCGGCCTGTAAGCCGACCCCTCCCCTGCTGCTGGACAGTTCGTTGATCGCACACGCCTCCCGCTCGTTGAGCATTATCGGTGCCGGCCTTGCCGGGTCCCTGCTGGCCATCCTGCTGTCACGGCAAGGCTGGCGCATCACCCTGTACGAACGCCGTGGCGATCCCCGCATTGCCGACTACGAGAGCGGTCGTTCGATCAACCTGGCGTTGGCCGAGCGCGGGCGCAATGCACTGCGCCAGGCCGGCGTGGAAGACGAGGTGATGGCGCGCGCGGTGATGATGCGCGGGCGCATGGTGCATCCACGCGACGGCGAACCGCAGCTGCAGCGCTATGGCCGCGACGACAGCGAGGTGATCTGGTCGATCCATCGCAGCGATCTGAACACCACGCTGCTGGAACTGGCCGAACAGGCCGGTGCCACCGTGCACTTCCATCGCCGCCTGCATACCGTGGATTTCGATGCGGGCTACGCGCGTTTCATCGATGACCGTGACGACAGCCCGCACGACATCCGCTTTGACACCCTGATCGGTGCCGACGGCGCGGGCTCGGCACTGCGCGCGGCGATGAACCGTCGTGCGCCGCTGGGCGAGGACATCGCCTTCCTTGACCATTCGTACAAGGAACTGGAGATCCCGCCGGCCGCCGACGGCGGCTTCCGCATCGAGCGCAATGCGCTGCACATCTGGCCGCGCGGCCACTACATGTGCATCGCGTTGCCCAACCACGAAGGCACTTTCACGGTCACCCTGTTCCTGCCCAACCAGGGCGATCCCAGCTTTGCCACGGTCAACACCGGCGCGCAGGCCGAGGCGCTGTTCGCGCGCGAGTTCGCCGACACCCTGCCGCTGATTCCCAACCTGCGCAAGGACTGGGAACAACACCCGCCGGGCCTGCTCGGCACGCTCACCCTGGAACGCTGGCATCAGCAGGGCCGCGCCGTACTGATCGGTGACGCCGCGCATGCGATGGTGCCGTTCCACGGCCAGGGCATGAACTGCGCATTCGAGGACTGTGTTGCACTGGCCCGCCAGCTGATGGAGGCCGATGACCTGGAAAGCGCGTTCGCCGCGTTCGAAGCCGAGCGCAAACCGAATGCACGTGCCATCCAGCAGATGGCACTTGAGAACTACCTGGAGATGCGCGACCGCGTAGCCGACCCTGCATTCCTGCTGCAACGCGAGCTGGAGCAGGAACTGCAGCGGCGCTGGCCGACCCGCTTCGTGCCGCATTACACGATGGTCACCTTCCTGCACACGCCCTACGCCGAGGCGCTGCGCCGCACCGAACTGCAGCGCGACCTGCTGGTTGCAGCCACCGCCGGTCACGATTCACTGGACAACATCGACTGGGCCGCACTGGAAGCGCAGGTCCACGCGCAGTTGCCGGTCCTGGAGGGCGCGCACTGATGGCAGACAGCTTCCTGTTCTACGACCTGGAAACCTTCGGCCAGGACCCGCGGCGCACGCGCATCTCGCAGTTCGCCGCGATCCGCACCGATGCCGACCTCAACGAGATCGACACGCCGGTCAGCTTCTTCGTGCGCCCGGCAGACGACCTGCTGCCCTCGCCGATGGCCACCCTGGTCACCGGCATCACCCCGCAGCAGGCCCTGGCCGAGGGCATCAGCGAGGCCGAAGCCTTCGACCGCATCAACGAGCAGCTGTCGCGCCCCGGCACCTGCGCACTTGGCTACAACACCCTGCGCTTCGACGATGAGTTCGTCCGCTACGGGTTGTTCCGCAACTTCCACGATCCCTACGAGCGCGAGTGGCGCAACGGCAACTCGCGCTGGGACCTGCTGGACATGCTGCGGCTGATGCGCGCGATGCGCCCGGACGGCATCCGGTGGCCGCTGCGCGAAGACGGCGCCACCTCGTTCAAGCTCGAGCACCTGGCCGAGGCCAACAACGTGCGCGAAGGCGATGCGCACGAAGCGCTGTCAGACGTGCGCGCCACCATCGGCATGGCTCGGCTGTTCAAGCAGTCGCAGCCGCGCCTGTGGGAGTACGCACTGAAGCTGCGCGACAAGCGCTTCGTCGGCGGCCTGCTGGACGTGGCCGCGATGAAGCCGGTCCTGCACATTTCCATGCGCTACCCTGCCAGCCGCCTTTGCGCCGCACCGGTTCTGCCCTTGGCCGTACACCCGACCATCAACAACCGGGTGATCGTGTTCGACCTGGAAGGCGAGATCGACGACCTGCTGGAGCTGCCGGCCGAGGTGATCGCACAGCGCCTGTACATGCGGGCCAGCGAGCTGCCCGAAGGCGTGACACGCGTGCCGCTGAAGGAAGTACACCTGAACAAGGTGCCGGCACTGATCGCATGGAACCACCTGCGCGCCGACGATCATGCGCGCCTCGGCCTGGACGTGGCCGCGATCGAGGCCAAGGTGGAACGGCTGCGCGCGTTCGCTCCACAGCTGGCCGAGAAGGCACGCCAGGTCTACAACCAGCCCCGCGTCGCGACCGTGGCCGATGTCGATGCCTCGCTGTACGACGGATTCCTCGGCAACGGCGACAAGCCGCTGCTGGCGCTGGCACGCACCACCGCGCCGGAGCAGCTGGCCGCGCTGGAAGGCCGCTTCCGCGACCCGCGCCTGCCAGAGCTGCTGTTCCGCTACCGCGCACGCAACCATCCCGGCAGCCTCGCGCCGGCCGAACACCAGCGTTGGCAGGATTACCGCCGCCAGCGCCTGCTCGGCGACGGCGGCCTGGGCGAACTCAACCTGCCCCAGTACCAGCAACAGCTTGATGCACTGGCCGCCGAAGCGCCCGGCGACGCGCGGCGCCAGGCCCTGCTGCAATCGTTGCGCGACTGGGGCCAGCACCTGCAGGAGACGCTGTGAGCACCTATTTCTCGGACGCCAGTTTCAAGTTCCTGCGCAGCCTGGCGCGGCACAACGACAAGACCTGGTTCAACGACCACCGCCAGCAGTATGAAGACCACGTTCGGCAGCCGTTCCTGCGCCTGCTGGGCGACCTGCAGCCGGCATTGGCCGAGGTCAGCGAGCACTTCCGCGCCGATACCCGCGGCGTCGGCGGCTCCCTGTTCCGCATCCACCGTGACGCGCGCTTTTCCAACGACAAGTCACCGTACAAGACCTGGCAGGGTGCGCGCCTGTTCCACGAGCGGCGCCGCGAGGTGGCCGCGCCGTCCTTCTATGTGCACCTGCAACCCGGCGAGAGCTTCGTCGGCGCCGGCCTGTGGCATCCAGAACCGGAAACCCAGCGCCGCGTGCGCCACTTCATCCTCGACAACCCGGGCAGCTGGAAGGCCGCCGCGCATGCGCCGGCCCTGCGCAAGCGCTTCGATTTCGAGGAGAGCGAGAAGCTGGTGCGCCCCCCTCGTGGCTTCCCGGCCGACTTCGAGTTCATCGACGACCTCAAGCACCGCAACTGGGTGATGTGGCGCTCGCTGGACGACGCCACGATGACCGGCCCACGCCTGCTGTCCACGCTGGGCAAGGACCTGGCCGCGCTCGGCCCGTTCGTCGACTACCTGTGCGCTGCGCTGGACCTGGAATTCTGATGTCGCAGAATCTTCCGCTGGCCCGCCAGCGGCGCGTGCTCGGCCGCACCGGCCTGGCCGTTTCACCGATCGGATTGGGCTGCTCCGGCTTCTGGGGTCATCGCCGCTTCCCCGAGCATGAGGCGGCTGCTGTGGTCGAACATGCGCTTGCCCACGGGGTGAACCTGCTCGACACCGGTCACAACTATTCCGGCTTCCATGCCGAGCCGCGCCTGGGCCGCATCCTGCGCCCGTTGCTGAAGCAGTACCCGCGCGATTCACTGGTGATCTCAAGCAAGGGCGGCACGCTGACCGGCCAGGCTGGCATCAGCGGCGCCGAGCAACGCAACTTCTCGCCCGCGGCCATCACCGCCAGCTGCGAGGCGTCGCTGCGCAACCTCGGCCTGGACCATCTTGATGTCTACCAGCTGCATGGCGCCAGCGAACACGACATCAGTGACGACCTGCTGGCGGCACTGCAGCGCCTGCGCGAACGTGGGTTGATCCGGTACACCGGCATCAACACCCACTCGGCCTCGACCCTGCGCTGGATGATCGCCCATCCGGACGCCTTCGATGTGGTACTGCTGGACTACAACGCCCTGCAGCAGGACCGAGAACCGCTTATCGATCGGCTGCAGGCAGTGGGCATCGGCGTGCTGGCCGGCACCGTGCTGGCGCAAGGACACCTGCTGCCGGCGCGTGCGCGCCTGCCACGGCTGGCCGATGGCTGGTATCTGGCGCGCGCGTGGCTGAAGCCCAGCAGCCGCCAGCTGATGCGCAGTGCCCGCCAGATGCGGCGCGCGGTGGCCACGATCCACAGCCAGCGCCCGGCCCAGACCGCCTTCGCCTATGCGCTGGGCCATCCCGGCGTTGCCAGCGGCATCCTCGGCACCACCCGCACCCGCAGCCTGGACGAAGTGCTGGCGACGCGGCTGGAGGCGCTGACTCCGGCGGAACGCCAACGGCTGGTCGATGCCTTCGGTGATGGCCGTGGTTCGCCCAGTCAGTGAGTCTTCACCCGGCACTGCCGCCGTTGCGGCAGTCTGTCCGGCATGAAGAAGCTCACCGCACTGCTTGTGCTGCTGGTCCTGGCCTTGGCGGCCTGGTGGTTCGGCGGCCCGTACCTGACCGTCAATGGCCTGTCCAAGGCCATCGAGCAGCGCGACACTGCGCGCCTGGAGCGCTACGTCGATTTCCCGCGCGTGCGCAGCAGCCTGCGCGCGCAGCTCAATGACTACCTGGTGCGCCAGGCCGGCCCAGACGTGGCGGCCAGCCCGTTCGGTGCCCTCCTCTACGGCCTCGGCGACCAGCTCGGGGGGGCCGCGGTGGAAACCATGGTGACCCCGACCGGGATCGGCGCGATGCTGCAGGGCCACGTGCTGTGGAAGCGTGGCCGCAATGAACTGCAGGGTGGCGACGCCTTCGGCGCAACTGAACCGGCGCGGCCGTTGAAGAATGCCGAACATCATTTCGAAGCGCTGGACCGCTTCGTGATCGATGTGGATCGCGGCCCCGGCCAGCCACCGATGAAGGTGGTGCTGGAGCCGCAGGGCCTGCGCTGGAAAGTGGTGGACCTGCAGCTGGGGATGTCGGGCAGCCCCTGATCGGACCCGTGGCCTGACGGCAGCGCCAACCAAGGTGGGCACCTACCGGTCGAATCCGCCCTATCCCTCGTTGGCGACGCCGTGCGGTACGTGGCCGGCAGCCACATGCTCGCGGGCACTGTCGATGTTGTGCTGCGAATCATCGAAGAAGATGTCGGCACCGAAGGCCTGCAGGAACGGCCCCTTGTGCCGGCCGCCGAGGAACAGTGCTTCGTCCAGGCGCACGCCCCACTCCCGCAGGGTACGGATCACCCGCTCGTGCGCCGGGGCCGACCGCGCGGTCACCAGTGCGGTACGGATCGGCGCGCTGTCGCCAGCCGGGAACACTTCCTGCAGCGTGTGCAGGGCCGACAGGAAGCCGCGGAAGGGGCCGCCACTGAGTGGCTCGCGGGCGCGTTCGCGTTCGTGGCGGCCAAAGGCTTCCACGCCCTGCTCGCGCGAAATGCGCTCACTCTCGTCACCGAAGATCACTGCGTCACCGTCGAAGGCAATGCGCAGCTGGCCGGCCGGGCGACCGGTATCGATCTGGTCGGCCGCTGCCGCAGCGGTCTCACCCGGTGGCTTGGGCAGGATGGTCGCCGCCGCGATGCCATGGCGCAGCGCGCTGCGCACCGATTCCGGGTTGGCCGACAGGAACAGGTCGGTACCGAACGGCTTCACATACGGCCAGGTCGGCTCGCCAGCGGTGAACGTCGCACGGATGATGCCCAGGCCGTAATGCTGGATCGAGTTGAAGATGCGCAGGCCGGTATCGGCCGAATTGCGCGACAGCAGGATCACCTCGACCCGCGGGTTCTCCGGGCTGGCGCCCTGGTTCAGTGCCAGCAGCTTGCGCACTACGGGAAAGGCCACGCCGGGACCGAGGATGTCGTCCTCATGTTGGCGCTGGAACTCGGCATACGCCGCCACGCCATCGCTCTCGAACAGCGCGTGGCTTTCCTCGAGGTCGAACAGCGCGCGCGAGGTGACCGCGACGGTCAGCAAACGGGGGGAGTTGTCGCCCATCGGTGGGGGTCCTTCAAGCGGTCGGCGGGGCCGGCCGCCCATTGTCCTCAAAAAACGAACTGTTCGCTCAGGATCCGGTCTTCCAGGTTGTGCTCCGGGTCGAACAGCAGGGTCACACGACGGTCCCTCGACTCGCGGATGGTCACCTCGACCACATCGCGGGTCTCGTGCGAATCAGCGGTGACGCTGACCGGACGCTTGTAGGGATCGAGCACGCGGAAGCGCACTTCGGTGTCGGCCTTGAGGATCGCCCCGCGCCAGCGTCGCGGCCGATACGGAGCCAGCGGCGTCAGCGCGATGGTATGCGACCCCAGCGGCAACACCGGGCCGTGCGCGGAATAATTGTAGGCGGTACTACCGGCCGGGGTGGCCACCAGCACGCCGTCACCGATCAGCTCGGCCACCCGCTCCTGGCCGTTGAGGTCGATGCCGATATGGGCCGCCTGCCGGGTCTGGCGAAGGAGCGAGACATCGTTGTACGCCAGCGAACCGGTACTGGTGCCCGACTCGGTCAGCGCCACCATTTCCAGCGGGCGCAGGTTGGCCGGTTCAGCACGGGCAATGCGGGCCTGCACGTCATCGTCACCGCGGTACTGGTTCATCAGGAAGCCAACGGTGCCCAGCTTCATGCCGAACACCGGCTTGCCCAGGTGCCCGTGCCGGTGCAGGGTCTGCAGCATGAAACCGTCGCCACCCAGCGGGCACAGCACGTCGGCCTGCTCGGGCGCGTGATCGCCATAACGCGAGATCATCGCCGCGCGGGCCATCTGTGCAGGTTCGGTGCTGCTGGCCAGGAAAGCGATGCGGGGGGTGTCGCTCATCGGTGGATCCGGGTGGGTGTGCCAGCAAGAGCATACCCGGTCGTGCCGGCCGCTGGCCGGCTGCTGCACCCGGTTGCGATTCATGAGGTTGCCGGCCAGCGGCCGGCACTACCAGACAATGCAGAACGGCCCCGCTTTCGCGGGGCCGTTCCTCCAACTGCTGCAGATCAGGAGCCCCCCTGAGTCAGGGGGGCGCGCCAACGGCGCGGGGGTCTGGGAGCATGGTTGGCATGGGGCGCACGGTTTGCAGAGCAATCCGTGGGGCGTCAGCGCGAATGCGCTTACGCACCATGCGCGGCCAGCTGGCCCAGGCGCTGCACCGCGACCGAGACGGTCGGGTAGTCCAGGGTCTTCTGCTCGGCCAGTTCGGCCAGCATCGCCAGGGTGAAGCGCAGGCTGTTGTCGTCGCGGCCCATCCAGGCAGCGACCTTGGCCTCGGCACTGCTGCCCTTGGTGCCCAGCACCTGCCCGGCCAGGTTGCGGTGGTTGGCTGCCAGCTCGTCACGCAGCACGCCACGCGCCACCGCGTGCCAACGACCGTTGACCTCCAACGCGTCGACCTGCTCGAACAGCCACGGCAGCTGCAAGGCATCGCCCAGGCGGAAGTGGACCTTGGACACGTCCACCGGCTTCAGCTTGCGGGTGCGGGCCAGTTCGATGATGTCGAACGCCGGCTCCAGGAAGTGCAGTTCGGCCAGCTGCTGTGCCAGTGCAGACGGCAGGCCCTTTTCCTTCCACTCGGCCACCAGGGCTTCGTAGGTCGGACGCTGCGAATCCGGCAGCACGCCCGAAGCAACGCGAATGTCGTTGAACGGGCCCTGGTAGCGGTTGACCGCCTCGGTGATGCCCGGCATCGCGCCCGGGCGCGACAGCAGCCAGCGCACGAACGAACGCTGCAGCTTCCATATCACTTCCAGTGCGTCGATCTGCACCGACTCCGGCACCTTGCCGTCGAGCGCGTCGATCTGCGCCCACAGTGCGCGTGCATCCAGCGTTTCACGGCTGATGGTGTAGGCCTTGGCGACCTCGGCGATGGAACGACCGGTGTCTTCCTGCATGCGCATCAGGAAGGTGGCGCCCATGCGGTTGATGGTCTGGTTGGTCACGGCCGTGGCGATGATTTCGCGCTTCAGGCGGTGACGCTCCATCGCGTCGGCGTACTTCTTCTGCAGCGGGGTCGGGAAGTAGCGCTGCAGCTCCTTGGACAGGTACGGATCTTCCGGAATGTCCGAATCCAGCAGCTGGTTGAACGCCACCAGCTTGGAATAGGACAGCAGCACCGACAGCTCCGGACGGGTCAGGCCCTGGCCGCGTGCCTTGCGCTGCGAGAGCTCGGCATCGGACGGCAGGAACTCGATCTGGCGATCGAGCAGGCCCTGCTGTTCCAAGGTGCGGATGAAGTGCTGCTTGGACCCCAGGCGCTTGACTGCCATCCGCTCCATCAGGCTCAGTGCCTGGTTCTGGCGATAGTTGTCGTTGAGCACCAGCTCGGCGACCTCATCGGTCATCGACGCAAGCAGCTTGTTGCGCTGCTCGACGGTCAGCTTCTTGGCCCGCACCACATCGTTGAGCAGGATCTTGATGTTGACTTCGTGGTCGGAGGTATCGACGCCGGCCGAGTTGTCGATGAAGTCGGTGTTGAGCAGCACGCCGGCCTGCGCGGCTTCGATGCGGCCCAGCTGGGTCATGCCCAGGTTGCCGCCCTCGCCCACCACCTTGCAGCGCAGCTCGCCACCGTTCACGCGCAGCGCGTTGTTGGCGCGGTCGCCGACATCGCTGTGCTGCTCGCTGGCGGCCTTGACGTAGGTACCGATGCCGCCGTTCCACAGCAGGTCGACCGGTGCCTTCAGGATCGCGCTCATCAGATCGTTCGGCGACAGCGCCTTGACGTTCTCGTCCAGGCCCAGCGCCTCACGCACCTGCGGGGTGATCTCGATCGACTTCAGGCTGCGCGGGTACACGCCGCCGCCCTTGCTGATCAGCTTGGTGTCGTAGTCCGCCCAGCTCGAACGCGGCAGGGTGAACAGGCGCTCACGCTCGATGAACGACGTGGCCGCATCCGGATTCGGGTCCAGGAAGATGTGGCGGTGGTCGAACGCAGCGACCAGGCGGATGTGGCGCGACAGCAGCATGCCGTTGCCGAACACGTCGCCGGACATATCGCCGACGCCAACCGCAGTGAAGTCCTGGCTCTGGCTGTCGCGGCCCAGCGCACGGAAGTGGCGCTTGACCGATTCCCACGCGCCGCGCGCGGTGATGCCCATGCCCTTGTGGTCGTAGCCGACCGAACCACCGGAGGCGAATGCATCGCCCATCCAGAAGCCGTGCGCGATGGCCAGGCCGTTGGCGATGTCGGAGAAGGTCGCAGTGCCCTTGTCTGCGGCCACCACCAGGTACGGATCGTCCATGTCGTGGCGCACGACATCCACCGGCGGCACGATCTTGTTGTTGACGATGTTGTCGGTGATGTCCAGCAGGCCCTGGATGAACAGCTTGTAGCAGGCCACGCCGTTGGCGAAGATCGCATCGCGGTCGCCGTTCACCGGCGGGGTCTTGGCGAAGAAGCCGCCCTTCGCGCCGACCGGCACGATGACAGTGTTCTTGACCATCTGCGCCTTGACCAGGCCCAGCACTTCGGTACGGAAGTCTTCGCGGCGATCCGACCAGCGCAGGCCGCCACGCGCAACCGCGCCGAAGCGCAGGTGGGTACCTTCCACGCGCGGGCCGTACACGAAGATCTCGCGGTACGGGCGCGGCTTCGGCAGGTCCGGCACCAGCGCCGAATCGAACTTGAAGCTGATGACATGGCCGTGCTGGCCGTTGGCATCGGTCTGGTAGTAGCTGGTACGCAGGGTCGCGTCGATCACGCCCATGAACGAGCGCAGGATGCGGTCCTCGTCCAGGCTGGACACGCGATCCATCAGCTTCAGCAGTGCATCGCGCGCGGCCTGCATCTGCGCGTCGCGGTCCCCCTTGCGGGCATCGACCACGCTCTTGAGCACCTTCAGGGTGGCATCGTCGCCAGCGGCCAGCACATCGAAGTGGGCCTTCAGCTGGGCCTGACCGGCCGCGATGTCGTCCTTGCTCTCATGGCCGGTAGCCGGATCGAAGCGGGCCTCGAACAGTTCGACCAGCAGGCGGGCCAGCAGCGGGTAACGCGCGAAGGTGCCTTCCACGTAGGCCTGCGAGAACGGCACGCCGGTCTGCAGCAGGTACTTGCAGTAGCCACGCAGCATGGCGACCTGGCGCCAGTGCAGGCCAGCAGCCAGCACCAGGCGGTTGAAGCCGTCGTTCTCGGCGTCGCCGTGCCAGACGCGGGCGAAGGTCTCGCCGAAGGCTTCATCGACACTGGCGGCATCGATCGCGCCAGCGGTCGACTCGACCTCGAAGTCCTGCACGTACACCGGCGCGTTGTCGACCGACAGCCGGTACGGACGCTCGGCGATCACGCGCAGGCCCATGTTTTCCATCATCGGCAGCGCGTCCGACAGCGGGATGTCATCCAGCTGGCGATACAGCTTCAGGCGCAGGCCATCGCCGCCCTCGCGCGGCACGGCCTGCAGGCTCAGGCGCAGGTCGTCCGGGCCGGTCAGCGCGTCGAGCTGGCTGACATCATTGGCGGCAACGGCGGTGCTGTTGTCTTCGATGTAACCGGCCGGCAGCGCCTTGCCGATGCGGGCGGCAATGCGCAGGCCTTCGGTCTCGCCATGGCGGGCCACCAGCGCCTCGCGCAGGTCGTCCTGCCAGTTGCGCAGCACCTGGGCCAGCTTCTGCTCCAGTTCGGCGGTATCGACGTCGAGCATTTCACCCGGCTTCGGGCGCACGATCAGGTGCACCTGGGCCAGCGGCGATTCGCCCAGCACCACCGAGCTGTCGACGTACTCGCCGTGCAGCGCGTCCTTGAGCATCGCTTCGATGCGCAGGCGCACGTCGGTGTTGAAGCGCTCGCGCGGCAGGTAGACCAGCGCGGAGATGAAACGGCTGTACTTGTCACGGCGCAGGAACAGGCGGCTGCGCACGCGTTCCTGCAGGCCTAGCACGCCCATCGCGGTGCGGAACAGTTCGTCCTCGCTGGACTGGAACAGTTCTTCGCGCGGCAGGGTTTCCAGGATATGGCGCAGGGCCTTGCCACTGTGGCTGGCCGGGGCCAGCCCGGACTGCTTCATCACATGCTCGTGGCGCTGGCGCACCAGCGGGATTTCCCACGGGCGACGGTTGTAGGCGCTGGAGGTGAACAGGCCGAGGAAACGCTGCTCGCCGATGATCTTGCCCTTGGCGTCGAACTCCAGCACGCCGATGTAGTCCATGTAGCCGGCGCGGTGCACGCGCGAACGGGCATTGGTCTTGGTCAGGATCAGCGCATCCTTCAAACCGGACGTGGTATTCAGGCCCTGCGCGGCCAGCGTCTTGACCGGACGGGCGGCGGACTTGTCCTTGCCGCGCATCAGGCCCAGGCCGGTGTCGTTCAGCGGCGCCAGCACCTCTTCCTTGCCCTGCTTCTCGACGCGGTACTCGCGATAGCCGAAGAAGGTGAAGTGGTTGTCAGCGGCCCAGCGCAGGAACTCCTGTGCTTCCTTGCGCGACGCGTCGTCGACGGGCAGCTGGCGGCTGCCCAGGTCGTCGGCCAGTGCCAGCGCCTTGTCCTTCATCGGCTGCCAGTCGCGCACGATTGCACGCACTTCATCCAGCGCCTTGTTGATGGCCTGCTCGATGGCGGCCATCGCATCGGCCGGCTGGCGGTCGATTTCCAGCAGCATCACCGACTCGGCATCACCTTCGCCGACCTTGACCAGCTTGCCGGCCTTGTCGCGGGTGAAACGCAGTACCGGGTGGCCCAGCACGTGGACGCCCACGCCCTGCTCGGCCAGCGACATGGTGACGGTATCGACCAGGAACGGCATGTCGTCGTTGACGATCTGCAGCACGGTATGCGGCGATTCCCAACCGTTGGCCTTCGCGGTCGGATTGAACACGCGGACGTTGGCCTTGCCAGCCTTGCGGGCCCGGGCGAATTCCAGCGTCTCAGCCGCGAGAGCGGCCCACTCTTCAGCGCTGTGGTGCGGGAACTCGTCCGACTCCATGCGCTTGTAGAAGTCAGTGGCGAAGGCCACTGCTTCGGCCTGTGCGGCCGCGGGGTAGCGCTTGCGCAAGGCCGTGTACACCGGCTCCAGGGAGAAACCAGCGGTCACTGCGACCTCCGACTCTGCTGGTTTCGTCTTGTTTTTCACGGTCTTGGCTGCGGTTTTTTGCGGTTTCATGGCAGAGCGATGCGCTTGCTCAGTTGGGAAAATGAAATTGTAGCCCTACCGCACGAAAAGGCCTTGCTGCAGGACGGAATAAGCAGATTCGGGTTTGCTGCGGTTTAGACGCCTATTCAGTTCGCTCCGGTATGGAGCTGGCGCCGGCTTCAGCACTGCCGACAGGATCGGCAAAGCGTGTTACCGGAAGACACACGCGGCGACGCCGATTCGATTCCACAATCCTGAACTGGACGGTATAGTCCACCGCGTGAACCCGGCCTACCTCCCCGTTGCCCTCGACGCACGCGATGAGCGCGTGTTCGATGCCGTGCGCGAACTGCTGGCCCAGCAGGGCATCCAGATGAGCATGGACGCGGTGGCCCAGCATGCCGGCTGTTCCAAGCAGACCCTCTACTCGCGCTATGGCAGCAAGCAGCAACTGCTGCGCCGGGTAATGCAGCGCCACGTCGGCCACGCCACCGGGGCCATGGTTCGTGCACTCCGCAGTGACGACCTGCGTGCCAGCCTGCTCCAGTTCGCCACCGACTTCCTGGAGCATTTCAACCAACCGCACGTAGGGCAGGCCTGCCGGCTGATCGCGGCCGAGGCGGCCCAGTTTCCCGAAGAGGCGCGTACGCTGTACCGGCATGGTGCCGGCGCGTTGTCGCTTCATCTTGCTGAATGGATTGAAACCGTTTGCATGCAGGGCCAGCTCCGGCATGACGACCCGCACTTCATGGCCGAACTGCTGCTGAGCATGATCGCCGGTCAGGATTTCGACAAACAGCGCTTCCATACCCCCCACCGTGATGACGCGCTCTTGCGTCGGCGCTGGGCAGAGTTCTCCGTCGACAGCTTCCTGCGCGCCTTCGCGCCTCAGCCGTCGCCGGCCCCGTCTACAAACCAACCCCGGAGTTCCTCCTGATGACCGCCCCACTCCGCACCCTTGCCTTGACGTGCGCCGTTGCTGTCGCGCTGGCTGCCTGCAAGAAGCCGGAACAGCAGACGCCCCCGCCGCCGGAGGTGGGCGTGATCGACGCCAAGCCGCAGACCCTGCCGCTGCAGCGCGAACTGGTCGGCCGCCTGTCGCCGTTCCGCAGCGCCGACGTCCGCGCACGCGTGCCCGGCGTGCTGCTCAAGCGCGTCTACCAGGAAGGCTCGCAGGTCAAGCAGGGCCAGACCCTGTTCCTGATCGACCCGGCGCCGCTGCGTGCCTCGCTCAACGCCTCCGAGGCCCAGCTGGCCTCGGCCCGCGCGACCTACGCCAACGCCAAGGTCGCCGCCGACCGCGCACGCTCGCTGGCCCCGCAGCAGTTCGTCTCCAAGTCCGACCTGGACAACGCCGAATCGGCCGAGCGCACCGCGCTGGCCGCGGTCAAACAGGCCGAAGCGGCAGTGACCTCCTCGCGGATCAACCTGGGCTATGCCGAAGTGACCGCGCCGATCAGTGGCGTGGCCAACAAGCAGCAGGTCACCGAGGGCGCGCTGGTGGGCCAGGGCGATGTGACCCTGCTGACCACCGTCGACCAGCTCGACCCGCTGTACGTCAACTTCTCGTTGAGCGTGGACGAGCTGACCCAGCTGCGCGCGCAGCAGGCCAAGGGCGCGCTGGCGCTGTCCGGCGACGGCAAGGCCACGGTCAACGTCAAGCTCGCCGACGGCACCACCTATGGTGAGCCGGGCACGCTGGACTTCTCCTCGACCACGGTCGACCCGGCCACCGGCGCCGTGTCGTTGCGCGCGCTGCTGCCGAACCCGCAGCAGATCCTGCTGCCGGGCGCCTTCGTCAGCTTCCAGGCCAACCTGGGCGAGCGCAACAACGCCTTCCTGGTGCCGCAGCAGGCCCTGCTGCGCGATACCACCGGCGGCTACGTGATGGTGGTCGGCGCCGACGGCAAGGTCGTGCGCAAGAACGTGAAGACCGATGGCGCGCAGAACGGCAACTGGCTGGTCAGCGACGGCCTGGCCGCCGGTGACAAGGTGATCGTGGCCGGCGTGCAGAAGGTCAAGGAAGGTGCACCGGCGGTGGCCAAGCCGTGGACCCCTGGCCAGGACGCCAACGGCAAGCCGGCCGCAGGCGGCGCCGCCCCGGCGGGCGCTGCACCGGCTGCAGGCAAGGCACCGGCCGACGCGGCCAAGCCCGAGCAGGCCGATGCGGCCAAGCCGGCCGCCACCGATTCGAACAAGCAGTAACGGGAACCTTCCGTCATGCCTAAATTTTTCATCGAACATCCAGTCTTCGCCTGGGTGGTTGCGATCCTGATCTCGCTCAGCGGCGTGATCGCGATCCTCAACCTGGGCGTGGAGTCCTATCCCAACATCGCCCCGCCGCAGGTCACCGTCTCGGCGACCTATCCGGGCGCCAGCGCCGATACCACGGAAAAGTCGGTCACCCAGGTGATCGAGCAGCAGCTGACCGGCATCGATCACCTGCTGTACTTCAGCTCCTCGTCCGCCTCCAACGGCCGTGCACAGATCACCCTGACCTTCGAGACCGGTACCGATCCGGACATCGCCCAGGTGCAGGTGCAGAACAAGGTCTCGCTGGCCACGCCACGCCTGCCTTCGGAAGTCACCCAGCAGGGCGTGGTGGTGGCCAAGGCCAACGCCGGCTTCCTGATGGTGGTGGCGCTGCAGTCCGATACCCCGACCATCAACCGTGACGCGCTGAACGACATCGTGGGCTCGCGCGTGCTCGACCAGGTCTCGCGCATCCCCGGCGTCGGCAGCACCCAGCAGTTCGGTTCCGAGTACGCCATGAACATCTGGCTGAACCCGGAAAAGATGCAGGGCTACGGCCTGTCGGCCAGCCAGGTACTGGCCGCGGTGCGTGCGCAGAACGTGCAGTTCGCCGCCGGCGCGCTGGGTTCGGATCCGTCGCCGGAAGGCCAGCACTTCACCGCCACGGTCTCGGCCGAAGGCCGCTTCAGCTCGCCGCAGGAGTTCGAGAACATCATCCTGCGCGCCAATGCTGACGGTTCGCGCGTGCTGCTGAAGGACATCGCCCGCGTTGCCTTCGGTGCCAACAACTACGGTTTCGACACCCAGTACAACGGCAAGCCGACCGGTGCCTTCGCCATCCAGCTGCTGCCGGGCGCCAACGCCCTGAACGTGGCCGAAGCGGTGCGCGCCAAGATGGACGAGCTGCAGCCCAGCTTCCCGGCAGGGGTCACCTGGTTCTCGCCGTACGACAGCACCACCTTCGTCAAGATCTCGATCCAGGAAGTGGTCAAGACCCTGTTTGAAGCGGTCTTGCTGGTGTTCCTGGTGATGCTGATCTTCCTGCAGAACTTCCGCGCCACCCTGATCCCGACCCTGGTCATCCCGGTCGCCCTGCTCGGTACCTTCCTGGGCATGTGGATGATCGGCTTCACGATCAACCAGCTGACGCTGTTCGCGATGGTGCTGGCGATCGGCATCGTGGTCGACGACGCGATCGTGGTGATCGAGAACGTCGAACGCATCATGACCGAGGAGGGCCTGGCGCCGAAGCCGGCCACGCAGAAGGCGATGACCCAGATCACCGGTGCGGTGGTGGCGATCACCGTCGTGCTGGCCGCGGTGTTCATCCCCTCCGCCCTGCAGGGCGGTGCCGCCGGTGAGATCTACAAGCAGTTCGCGCTGACCATCGCCATCTCGATGGCATTCTCGGCGTTCCTGGCGCTGGGCTTCACCCCGGCGCTGTGCGCGACCTTCCTCAAGCCGACGCACAACGACAACCCGAACATCGTCTACCGCACCTTCAACAAGTACTACGACAAGATCAGCCACACCTACGTGGGGCACATCACCTCGGCGGTGCGCCATGCGCCGCGCTGGATGATCCTGTTCGTGGTGCTGACCGCGCTGTGCGGCTTCCTGTTCACCCGCATGCCGGGCAGCTTCCTGCCGGAAGAAGACCAGGGCTATGCGCTGGCGATCGTGCAGCTGCCGCCGGGCTCGACCAAGGGCCAGACCAACGAAGTGTTCGCGCAGATGCGTGGCATCCTGGAAAAGCAGGATGGCTATGAAGGCATGCTGCAGGTGGCCGGCTTCAGCTTCGTCGGTTCCGGCGAGAACGTGGGCATGGGCTTCATCCGCCTGAAGCCGTGGGAGGAACGCAAGTTCACCGCGCCCGAGTTCATCCAGAACATGAACGGCGCGTTCTACGGCATCAAGGAAGCGCAGATCTTCGTGGTCAACCTGCCCACCGTGCAGGGCCTCGGCCAGTTCGGTGGCTTTGACATGTGGCTGCAGGACCGTAGCGGTGCCGGCTACGAACAGTTGACCCAGGCCCGCAACATCCTGCTCGGCCAGGCCGCGCAGAAGCCGGACCACCTGGTCGGCGTGCGCCCCAACGGCCTGGAAAACGCGCCGCAGCTGCAGCTGCACGTGGACCGCGTGCAGGCGCAGTCGATGGGCATGTCGGTGTCGGACGTGTACAGCACCATCCAGCTGATGCTGGCCCCGGTGTACGTCAACGACTTCTTCTACGAAGGCCGCATCAAGCGCGTGACCATGCAGGCCGATGGTCCGTACCGCACTGGCCAGGAATCGCTGAAGAGCTTCTACAGCCCGTCCAGCCTGACCCAGAACGCCGATGGCACCAACGCGATGATTCCGTTGAACACGGTGGTCAAGTCCGAATGGGTGTCGGCGCCACCGTCGCTGAGCCGCTACAACGGCTACTCGGCGATCAACATCGTCGGTTCGCAGGCACCGGGCACCAGCTCGGGTGAGGCGATGCAGACCATGGAAGGCATCGTCAACGACGACCTGCCGGCCGGCTTCGGCTACGACTGGTCGGGCATGTCCTACCAGGAAATCCTGGCCGGCAACGCTGCGACCCTGCTGCTGGTGCTGTCCATCGTGGTGGTGTTCCTGTGCCTTGCCGCCCTGTATGAAAGCTGGTCGATCCCGGTGGCGGTGCTGCTGGTGGTGCCGCTGGGCGTGCTGGGTGCCCTCGGCCTGTCGATGCTGCGCGGCCTGCCCAACGATCTGTTCTTCAAGATCGGCCTGATCACCGTGATCGGCCTGGCGGCGAAGAACGCGATCCTGATCGTGGAGTTCGCGGTGGAGCAGCGCGCAGCAGGCAAGAACCTGCGTGATGCCACCATCGAAGCGGCGCGCCTGCGTTTCCGCCCGATCCTGATGACCTCGTTCGCGTTCATCATGGGCGTGATCCCGATGGCGATCTCCACCGGTGCCGGCGCCAACTCCCGCCACGCCATCGGTACCGGCGTGATCGGCGGCATGCTGTTCGCCACCCTGCTCGGCCTGCTGATGATCCCGGTGTTCTTCGTGGTCGTGCGCCGCATGCTGGGCGACAAGCTGGACGAACCGTCCAAGGAGTTCATGGAACGCCAGCGCGATGCGGATGCCGCACATCGTCCGGATCGTTGATCCGGTGCTGCGCTGAGAACGAGAAGGCCCCGGAGCGATCCGGGGCCTTTTTATTGCCACAGTTGAATTCATGCCAACCCAGGTTGGCATCTACCGGAACAACGGCATGGCCGGTAGCCGCCAACCTGGGTTGGCGCTGTTCGGGCAACGCCTCAGCGCATCACCGCGACCACGGCGCACACCGCCACCAGAATCAGCGAGGCCCACTGCATGGGTAAGAAGAAGAAATGGTGGGGCGCGGCCTCCCCCTTCTGCCGCGGCGCACGGTTGAGCCACAGGCCCAGAACCACGTTCACCGCTGCGCCGAGGCCTGCGCCCAACAGAACCTGTGACAGCGGAGTATTGCCCTTGGGGCCGTCATGCGGAAAGAAGTACGCCAGCAGCAGGATCGCTGCAATCGGCGTCACCAGCGTCATGATTCCCCAACCGCGATAGATCACGTCGTCATCCTCGAAGAAACGGACTGCATTAGAGCAGCATGCGTCTCTGCAGGCCAACGGCAATGACGTCATCTGGATGACCATCATCCACGCGTGGCGTGGACCTACCGCCGCGCCGCCATTGCGGCGGCGCGGCCATGCGACTCAGCGCAGCCCGGTTTCGTTGCGGGCGATCACCAGGCGCTGGATCTCCGAAGTACCTTCGTAGATCTCGGTGATCTTGGCATCACGGAAGTAGCGCTCCAGCGGCATTTCCTTGGAATACCCCATGCCGCCGTGGATCTGCACCGCCTGGTGGGTAATCCACATCGCCGCCTCAGAGGCGGTCAGCTTGGCAATGGCAGCCTCATTGCTGAAGCGCTTGCCCTGGCCCTTCACCCACGCCGCGCGCAGGGTCAGCAGCAGCGCTGCGTCCAGCTTGCACTTCATGTCGGCGATCTTGGCCTGGGTCATCTGGAAGGTGCCGATGGCCGCGCCGAACGCCTTGCGCTCCTTCACGTATTCCAGAGTCGCTTCATAGGCGGCACGGGCGATGCCGATGGCCTGCGAAGCGATGCCGATGCGGCCGGCATCGAGCACGCTCATGGCGATCTTGAAGCCCTCGCCTTCCTGGCCCAGCACGTCTTCGGCCCGCGCCACGTAATCGTTGAACTCGATCTCGCAGGTAGCCGAGGCGCGGATGCCCAGCTTCGGCTCGGTCTTGCCGCGGCCGAAGCCGGCCTTGTCGGTGTCGATGAGGAAGGCGGTGATGCCGCGTGCGCCCTTGTCCGGCTCGCTCATCGCGAACAGCACGATGTACTTTGCCACCGGGCCGGAGGTGATCCAGCTCTTCTTGCCATTGATGACAAAGGTGCCGTCTGCCTGCTTCACCGCGCGGCAGCGCATGGCCGTGGCGTCGGAGCCGGACTGCGGCTCGGTCAGCGCAAACGCGCCGATAGCCTCGCCCTCGGCGATGGCACGCACGTACTTCTGCTTCTGCTGCTCGGAACCGTGAGTGAGGATGCCGTTGCAGAACAGCGAGTTGTTGACGGACATGATCGTCGAATGGGCTGCGTCGGCGGCGGCGACCTCCACCATCGCCAGCACGTACGCGATCGGGTCCATGCCCGCGCCGCCGTATTCGGTCGGCACTTCGATGCCCATCAGGCCGTTCTCGCCCAACAGGCGAATGTTGTCCAGCGGGAACTCGCCGGTACGGTCATGATGCTCCGCGCTCGGGGCGATCTTCTCCTGCGCGATACGCCGCGCCACGTCCTGCAGCATCAACTGCTCTTCGGTAAAGCTGAAATCCACAACACCCTCCCGGGTACATGAAGTTATGGGCCGCATACGGCGCGCCCAGGTGCCTCGATTGTACCGGGGGCCGGCTGCTTCCGTACGCTGCCGACTTGACCGCGACAGGCCCTCTCGGCCAATATATCTCTATATCGCGATAGGTAGATGTTTATGGATCTGGAAGACTGGTCGACCCGCCTGAAGGTGTTCGCCGATGCCACTCGCGTCCGCCTGCTGGCGCTGCTGGAGCAGGAGGAACTGACCGTGGCCGAACTGTCGGCGATCACCCGGCTGGCGCAGCCGCGCGTGTCCACCCACCTGGCACGCCTGAAGGAAGCCGGCCTGGTCCGCGACCGCCGTGCTGGCGTGTCGGCGTACTACCGCTTCGACGAGGCCCAGCTGGACCCGGCGCAGCGTGCATTGTGGCATGCCTTGAGCAACGGAAGCGATGACCCGCTGCTGCGCCAGGATGCCGAACGCGTCGCCGCCGTGCTGGCGCACCGCGCCTCGGACCAGAACTGGGCCGACAGCGTGGCCGGCGACATGGAACGCCACTACTCACCTGGCCGCACCTGGGAGGCACTGGCGCGTACCGCGCTGCCGCTGCTGGAGACCGGCGACGTGCTGGATATCGCCTCCGGTGACGGCGTGCTGGCCGAACTGGTAGCCCCACATGCCAAGCGCTACATCTGCATCGACACCAGCGCGCGCGTGGTCGCCGCCGCCAGCGAACGCCTGCGCCGCCTGCCGAACGTGGAAGTGCGCGAGGGCGACATGCATGCACTGCCGTTCAAGGATGCCAGCTTCGATCTGGTCGTGCTGATGCACGCGCTGACCTACGCCAGCAAGCCGGCGCAGGCGGTGACCGAAGCCGCGCGCGTGCTGCGGCCCGGTGGCCGGCTGCTGCTGTGCAGCCTGGCGCGCCACGAGCACAAGGCCGCCGTGGAGGCCTATGGCCATGTCAACCTCGGCTTCAGCGACAAGGAGCTGCGCAGGTTCGTCGACAAGGCCGGCCTGCAGGTGTCCAGCCTGGAGACGGTCACCCGCGAGAAACGCCCGCCGCACTTTGAAGTGATTTCGCTGATCGCCAACAAGCCCTGAGCCCGAGACCGCCATGCCTGCCCTGCCTTGGTTGCATCCCGATCGTGCCAACGCGCTGCTCGACGCCCTGCGCGAGCGGATCCTGATCATCGACGGCGCGATGGGCACGATGATCCAGCGCCATGGCCTGCAGGAAGGCGATTACCGTGGCGAGCGCTTCGCCGGTGGCTACGACCATGCGCATGGCCCCGGCTGTGACCACGGCGTGCCCGAAGGCCATGATCTGAAGGGCAACAACGATCTGCTGCTGCTGACCCGGCCGCAGATCGTCGCCGACATCCATACCGCCTACCTGGAGGCAGGCGCGGATCTGGTCGAGACCAACACCTTCAATGCCACCTCGGTCAGCCAAGCTGACTACCACCTCGAGCACCTGGTGTACGAACTGAACAAGGCCGGTGCGGCCGTCGCGCGCGCCTGCTGTGACGTGGCGGAAGCGACCACGCCCGGCAAGCCGCGCTTCGTGATCGGGGTGATCGGCCCGACCAGCCGCACCGCCTCGATCAGTCCCGACGTGAACGATCCGGGCTTCCGCAACACCAGCTTCGACGAGCTTCGCGACACCTATCGCGAAGCCATCGAAGGCCTGATCGACGGCGGCGCCGATACCCTGATGGTCGAGACCATCTTCGACACGCTCAACGCCAAGGCCGCGCTGTATGCGCTGGAGGAAGCGTTCGATGCGCGCGGCGCGCGGCTGCCGGTGATGATCTCCGGCACCATCACCGACGCTTCCGGTCGCACCCTGTCCGGGCAGACCGCCGAGGCCTTCCACGCATCGCTCGCCCACGCCCGACCGTTGTCAATCGGCTTGAACTGCGCGCTGGGCGCCGATGCGATGCGCCCGCATGTGGAAACCCTCTCGCAGGTCGCCGACTGCTATGTCAGCGCCCACCCCAACGCCGGCCTGCCCAACGCGTTCGGCGAGTACGACGAAACCCCTGAAGAGATGGCCACCACCCTGCGGGGCTTCGCCGAGGATGGCCTGTTGAACCTGGTCGGCGGCTGCTGTGGCTCCACCCCCGAGCATATCCGTGCGATTGCCAATGCCGTGGCCGGACTGCCGCCGCGCGCACTGCCCGGCACCCGGGAGCAGGCCGCATGAACGTTGCCGCCACCGTCCCGCACTTCCCGCCCTACTGCTGTTGAGCCACCGCCTGCCATGACACCCGCCCGCCCCACCCGCCTGTCCGGCCTGGAACCTCTGGTCATTACGCCCGACCTGCTGTTCATCAACGTCGGCGAACGCACCAACGTCACCGGCAGCGCGCAGTTCCGCAAGCTGATCAAGGAAGGCCGCTACGAGGAGGCGGTGGACGTGGCCCGCCAGCAGGTGGCCAGCGGCGCGCAGATCCTCGACGTCAACATGGACGAGGGCCTGATCGATTCGGAAGCGGCGATGACGCGCTACCTCAACCTGATCATGTCCGAGCCGGACATCGCGCGCATCCCGGTGATGGTCGACTCCTCCAAGTGGAGCGTGATCGAGGCCGGCCTGAAATGCCTGCAGGGCAAGAGCGTGGTCAACTCGATCTCGCTGAAGGAAGGCGAAGCGCTGTTCCGCGAGCACGCGCGCAAGGTGCTGCGCTATGGTGCCGCGGCAGTGGTGATGGCGTTTGACGAGGCCGGGCAGGCAGACACCTGTGCGCGCAAGGTCGAGATCTGCACACGCGCCTACCGCATCCTGGTCGACGAGATCGGCTTCCCGCCGCAGGACATCATCTTCGACCCGAACATCTTCGCCGTCGCCACCGGCATTGAAGAGCACGACAACTACGCGGTGGACTTCATCGAAGCCACCCGCATCATCAAGCAGACCCTTCCGCACTGCCATGTCTCCGGCGGCGTCTCCAACGTCTCGTTCTCGTTCCGAGGCAACGAAACCGTGCGCCAGGCCATCCATTCGGTGTTCCTGTACCACGCGATCGCCGCCGGCATGGACATGGGCATCGTCAACGCCGGCGCGATGCCGATCTACGACGAACTGGAGCCGGACCTGCGCGAGCGTGTCGAGGACGTGATCCTCAACCGCCGAAGCGATGCCACCGAGCGCCTGCTGGAGATCGCCGAGCGCTACAAGGGCAAGAAAGGCGCGGCGAAGTCCGAAGATCTGGCCTGGCGCGACAAGCCGGTGGCACAGCGCTTGGCACATGCCCTGGTACACGGCCTGGATGCCTTCGTCGAGGAAGACACCGAACTGGCCCGGCAGGCCTCCAGCCGCCCGCTGGACGTGATCGAAGGACCGCTTATGGACGGCATGAACATCGTCGGCGACCTGTTCGGCGCCGGCAAGATGTTCCTGCCACAGGTGGTGAAATCCGCGCGCGTGATGAAGAAGGCCGTGGCTTACCTGCTGCCTTACATCGAAGCGGAAAAGGCGCGCAGCGGTGACACCGCCAAGAGCAACGGCAAGATCATCATGGCCACGGTGAAGGGCGATGTGCATGACATCGGCAAGAACATCGTCGGCGTCGTACTGGCCTGCAACAACTTCGACGTGGTCGACCTCGGCGTGATGGTGCCGGCGCAGAAGATCCTCGATGCTGCCCGCGAGCACAACGCCGACCTGATCGGCCTGTCCGGGCTGATCACCCCGTCCCTGGAGGAGATGAGCCACGTCGCCCGCGAGATGGAGCGCCAGGGCTTCGACCTGCCGCTGCTGATCGGGGGCGCGACCACTTCGCGTGCGCATACCGCGCTGAAGATCGACCCGCACTACAAGGCGCCGACGGTGTGGGTGAAGGATGCGTCGCGCGCGGTTGGCGTGGCGCAGTCGCTGATCTCGCGTGATCTGCGCGAGGCCTTCGTTGCCGCCAACGAAGCCGACTATGCCGAAATCCGCGCACGCCACCGCAACCGGGGCGACGCCAAGCGCCTGGTCACACTGGAACATGCGCGCGCGCAGAAATTCCAGGGCGGCTGGGACAGTTACACGCCACCGGCACCGAATCAACCCGGCCTGCACGTGGTCGACGACTATCCCCTGGCCGAACTGGTCGACTACATCGACTGGACGCCGTTCTTCCAGGCCTGGGAGCTGGCCGGCAAGTTCCCGGCGATCCTCACCGACGGGATCGTCGGTACCCAGGCCAGCGAGCTGTACAAGGATGCCCGTGCGATGCTCGAGCGCATCGTCGGCGAGAAGTGGCTGACGGCCAAGGCCGTGTTCGGCCTGTGGCCGGCCAACAGCATCGGCGACGACGTCCGCGTGCAGCACGCACAGGGCGAAACCACCCTGCACTTCCTTCGCCAGCAGGTGGACAAGCCAGCCGAACGCCCGGATTTCTGCCTGGCCGATTTCATTGCGCCGGCCGACAGCGGAAAGCAGGACTGGATCGGCGCCTTCGCCGTCACTGCCGGCATCGGCATCGACGCCCACGTCGCGCGCTTCGAAGCCGAGCACGACGATTACAACGCGATCCTGCTGAAAGCACTGGCCGACCGCTTCGCCGAGGCGCTGGCCGAGCGCCTGCACCAGCGCGTGCGTACCGAATTCTGGGGCTACGACCGCGCCGAGACGCTGGACAACGAGGCCCTGATCGACGAGCAGTACCGCGGCATCCGTCCGGCCCCGGGCTACCCGGCCTGCCCCGAGCACAGCGAGAAACGCCGCCTGTTCGACCTGCTGCAGGCTGAGAAGAACGCGGGCATGGAACTGACCGAGAGCTTCGCGATGCTGCCCACGGCCGCTGTCTCGGGCTACTACTTCAGCCATCCGCAGAGCCAGTACTTCGTGGTCGGGCGGCTCAGCCGCGAACAGGTCACCGACTATGCCCGGCGCAAGGGCGTGGACCGCGCCCAAGCCGAACGCTGGCTGGCCTCCAACCTCGACTATGACCCCGAATGACACAAAAGGGGACGGAGGGGATTAAGTCGTTTGTGCATTAGCGACTTAATCCCCTCCGTCCCCTTTTTTGCTTCATCATTCGGCGATGACCGTTCCCGTTGCCCGCCTCTCAAGTTTCTACCTGTTCTACTACGCGGCGCTCGGCGCGTTCACGCCGTACTGGAGCCTGTTCCTGACCGCGCGCGGCATGAGCGTGACCGCGATCAGCGTGATGATGGGCCTGTGGTACGCCACCCGCGTGATCGCACCCAGTACCTGGACCTCGCTGGCGGCCGCATCACCGCGGCCGATCCGCCTGCTGCGCGTCGGCTGCGTGCTGACCCTGCTCAGCTTCGCTGCCTTCCTGCTGCCACTGCCGCAGGCATGGATGTACCCGGCGATGATCGTGTTCTGCTTCTTCTACAACGCGGTGATGCCGCAGTTCGAGTCGATCACCCTCACCCACCTGGGCAACGACAGCCATCGTTACGGGTTGATCCGGGTCTGGGGTTCGCTCGGCTTCATCGCCGTGGTCACCTTGTTCGGCTGGCTGATCGAAGACGATGGCGCCGGCAACCACGCCGGATTGTTGCCGTGGATGATGCTGCCCCTGTTCGTGCTGCTGGTTGCCTCGGCCTTCAGCAACCACTACGCGCGCGGCATCGGCAAGACTGCGGGTGACACCAGCGGCTTCTGGCAGATCGTGCGCCGACCACCGGTGCTGGCGTTCTTCCTGGCCGCCTTCATGGAACAGCTGTCGTTCGGCCCGTACTACACGTTCTTTTCGGTCTACATGGACCATCACGGCTACCGTACCTCCACCCTTGGCCTGCTGTGGACCATCGGCGTGGTCTTCGAAGTGGGCGTGTTCTTCACCATCGGCCGCTTCTTCCGCCGCTACGACGCCAGCTGGATGCTGCTGATCGCGCTGGTCAGTTCCTGCCTGCGCTGGGCCGTGACCGCACTGTTCCCGGAGAACCTGCCGGTGATGCTGCTGGCGCAGACCGCGCACGCGCTGGGCTTTGCCGCGTTCTTCGCTGCAGCGATGCAGATGCTGGCGACCTACTTCCCCGGTCGTCTCAACGGCCACGGCCAAGGACTGCTGTACGGCTTTTCGTCCGGTGTCGGCGGTGTGCTGGGCGCGCTCATTGCCGGCCAACTGTGGAAGATCGACGACGGCCGCACCGCGTTCCTGGCCGGCAGCGGCTTCGCCCTGATTGGCGCCCTGCTCTGCTTCTTCGCGCTGAGCCTGCCGCTGATACGCGCGCGCCGGACCCACGGCGCACACTGACAACGCTCCGATTCAGCGCTGCAGCAACACCTGCTGCAGCGATGGCAGCAGCACGCGGTTGCCATGCGCGCTGAGATGATCGCCATCGAAGAACAGCGGGCGGCCATCGCGCTGCGCGGGACATAGCGCGTCGTCGCACAGCACCGGCATCGGGTCCCACAGCACGCCACCCGGCAGTCCATCAACCACCTGCCGCAGGCTGCCCAGCATCGGCGCACGCAGCGCTTCCATCGCCTCGCGCGTGCTGTCCAGGCCATTGCGGCAGACTTCGTTGCGCGAATTGAATCGGTCCGAGCAGCGATAGGGCGGCGCCGGCAGCACCGGCTTGGGCGCCTCCAGCACGATGCGCACACCGCGCTCGGCCAGTGGCTTCCACTGCTTGATCGCCTCGACCGCTTCGGCCTCACGCCCTGCCGTGGCCTCCGCTGTCAGTTCGCCCGCCAGCTGCGCCCGCGCATCGAACAGCACGAACTGATCGGACAGGCGCGGCATCCGCAGCGACACCAGCACCACGGCATCGCCCGGCTGCGCGCGCCGCGCGATATCGGCGAACACCGCGGCATCGAAATCAGCGCAACCGGCACCCGCCCCACGCCACTTCTGCAGGCTCACCTGCGGGCATCCGCCGCGGCCATAGAGGGAGACCTCCGAGCCGGTTTCCAGCGCCAGCCGCTGCAGCAGCTCGATGTAAGCCATCGCATGCGAATCACCGGCAACAAACACCCGCTTCGGCGCGCCGGCCGGCGTCGGGCGGTCGCAGTTTCCACGGGCAAAGGTCCGCGCACTGCCGCCTTCGAAACGATGCTTGGCAGCCAGCAGAGCGCAATTGGGATAATCGCCAGCCACGCTCTTGCCATTGGGGTACCAATCGGCCGGATGCCGGCTGACGGTACTCAGCGACAGTCGTGGCGCCTGCTGATAGAGCAATGCCTGGATACCGGCGGCACACAGCAGTACGACCGCGCCGGCCAGCACCCAACGCCCGGGGCGCAGGCGCTGTGCCAACGTGCCGCGGAACGGCTGTTCCACCCAGCGCCACGACGCCCATGACAGCACCAGTACCAGCACCATCGCAGCGGTCATCTGCCAGGGTGTCTGCAGGCCCACGGTCCAGCGCATCAGCACGAACACCGGCCAGTGCCACAGATACAGCGAGTACGAAAGCAGACCGATGCGGCGCATCGGAGCGCTGGCCAACAGGCGCGCCACCCATGCCTGCGGATGGTGATGCAGCGCCCAGAGCAGGCCCGCGGTGGCGAAGGCCGGCAGCAGGCCGTCAGGCCACGGCGAGCGCCCGGCACGCGAGGACCATAGCGCCCACCCCAGCAGGGCCAGCGCCATCATGGCCAGCAGGGAAAACACCGGCGCAGCGCGCTTCAGTGCCTGACTGGTTGCCGGGTCCAGCGATTGCCGCACGTGCAGCAGCTGGAACAGCAGCACGCCCAGCCCCATTTGCCAGAGACGGGTGCTGGTGGCGTAGAACGCCCACGATGGCGGCGCCTCGCGCAGACCCAGCACCGCAGCGTGCAGCAGCGATGCCATGCTGACCAGTGCGAACAGGCCCAGGCTGATCCAACGCCCGCGCGCGCCACGTGCCCAGGCCAGGAACAGCAACGGGAACAGCAGGTAGAACTGCTCTTCCACACCCAGCGACCAGGTATGGGTATAGGGATTGAATTCGGCCTTGGGCGCGAAGTAATCGTTGCCGATCGCCGCCAGCACCCAGTTGCTGAAGCCGAACAACGCCATCAGCCCCGTCTTGTCGCTGGCTTCGCTGAGCCACGACTCGGGAATGAACAGCACGCTCGCCACAGCGGTCAGCAACACGCACGCCAGCAGCGCTGGTGCGATGCGACGGATGCGACGCGCATAGAAGCGCAGCATCGACTGCCCCAGCGACAGCGGCGGCAGCCGGTGTACTGATGCGCTGACCACGAAACCGGAGATGACGAAGAACACATCCACGCCAGTGAACCCGCCTGGCAACCAGGCCGGGTCCAGGTGGAACACGATGACGGCCAGCACCGCGATCGCGCGCAGGCCGTCAATGTGCGGCACGTAGCCGCGGCTTGGATCAGCGGTCATCCCTTCCCCCACGGCCGCGACGGCAGCGCGCCCGCGGCGGTCACGCGCTTACCAGACCAGGTCGTCCGGCACCTGGTATTGCGGGTCCGCGTACGGATCCTCCTCGGCCGGCGCATTCGGATCGACCTTCAGCGCCACCGACGCGGCGAACACCGCCTCGGACTGCGCCAGCACCTCGGCGGTCACCAGCAGGTAGCGGCCATTGAGCTGGACCACCCCAAGCTCGCCGGCATTGAGCGCGGTCAGCTGTTCGGCGGTCACATAGATGCGCTTGATCTTGCCGCCATATGGGAAGTGGCGGGCGATATCGGCCGCTTCCGAGTTCAGGCTCTTGTCCTTCAGCAGTTCTTCCAGCTTGGCCTTGGCCTCGCGGCGCACACGCGCCTCTTCCTGCTTCAGGCGCTCGGTCTCGATGCGCTCTTCCTTTTCCTTCTGCGCGCGGATGGCGTAGGCCTTGGCCAGGTCCATCTCTTCGGCGCTGCGCGGCTTGCGCGGGCCCTGCTGGCCTGGGCCACGTGACTGGCCGGGCTTGCCCGGGCCGCCGTGGCCATGCCCACGACGCTCGCCGGGCTTGTGCTCGCCCTTGCCAGCGCCCTGCGGCTTTCCATTGCCGTTGCCACCCTTGCCCTGCGGGCGACCATCACGGCGGGGGCCATCATTCTTGCGCTCGGGCTTGGGCGCAGGCTTGAAGCCCAGGCCCATCAGCTGGTCGCGGAGGGTATCGCTCATAGGATTCGGATCAGTAGTGCGGCGGCGGCGGTTCGCTCGCCGGATCGGAAGAATTCAGCGCGTTGCGGACCTTGCCCAGGTCTTCCAGCAGCACGCGCAGCACGTCGGCGTTGCGCATGCCCTGCATGCGGGCATCGGCCAGCGCATCGCTCAGTTCGGCCAGCGCCTGTTCCTGGAAGGACACGCGCATTTCCAGTTCGACCAGGCGCGCTTCCAGCGCCTGCTCGCGTTCGGTTGGCAGCAGATCAGACATGCAGCGAGCGCCCCCGGCCAATGCCGTAGTACGCCAGGCCCGCCGCTTCCACATCCGCCGGCTCGTACAGGTTGCGGCCGTCGAACACCACCGCGTCCTTCAACTGCTCGCGCAGCATCTGGAAATCGGGGCTGCGGAACTGCTTCCACTCGGTCACCACGACCAGTGCATCGGCCCCCTGCAGCGCCTCGTCGGCACTGCTGCAGAACACCAGATCATCGCGCTCGCCGAAGATGCGCTGCGACTCGTGCATCGCTTCCGGATCGTAGGCACGCACCGTCGCCCCGCCTTCCCACAGCTGCGCCAGCAGGCGACGGCTGGAGGCTTCGCGCATGTCATCGGTGTTCGGCTTGAACGCCAGGCCCCACACGGCAAAGGTCTTGCCACGCACACCTTCGTCTTCACCCTTGTCGTAATGACGCTGGATGAGAGCGAACAGATGGCCCTTCTGCGCGTCGTTGACCGCTTCCACGGCGTTCAGCAACTTCGGCTCCAGGCCGGCCTGCTGCGCGGTGCGGGCCAGCGCCTGCACATCCTTGGGGAAGCACGAGCCGCCGTAACCGGCGCCCGGGTAGATGAAATGCCAGCCGATGCGCGGATCCGAGCCAATGCCCTGGCGGACCTGCTCGACATCGGCGCCGACACGTTCGGCGATGTTGGCGATTTCGTTCATGAACGAGATCTTGGTCGCCAGCATCGCGTTGGCGGCGTACTTGGTCAGCTCCGCCGAACGCACGTCCATTTCCACCACGCGGTCGTGGTTGCGGTTGAACGGTGCGTACAGGCGCCGCATCACCGCCACCGACTCGGCGCTGGTCGCGCCGATGATGATGCGATCCGGGCGCATGCAGTCGGCGACAGCGTCGCCTTCCTTCAGGAATTCCGGGTTGGACACCACATCGAAGGCGATGTCCGCGCCACGTGCCGCCAACTCTGCGGCAATGGCAGCACGCACCTTGTCGGCGGTGCCCACCGGCACCGTCGACTTGTTGACCACCACGGTCGGCACGCTCATGTGCCGCCCGATGGTGCGGGCCACAGCCAGCACGTACTGCAGATCGGCACTGCCATCCTCGTCCGGCGGCGTGCCGACGGCGATGAACACGACCTGCCCGTGGCCGATCGCGGCCGCGGCATCGGTGGTGAACGCCAGCCGCGACGCGGCGTGGTTGGCCTTCACCATCGGCTCCAGGCCCGGCTCATAGATCGGGATGATGCCCTGGTTGAGGCCATCGACCTTGGCCTGGTCGATATCGACGCAGACCACCTGGTGGCCGACGTCGGCCAGGCAGGTACCGGTCACCAGCCCTACATAACCGGTACCGAAAATCGCAACGCGCATGTCCGTGCAGGCTCCGTGGTCGCTTACGGCAGGACGCCCAGCAGCTCGACGTCGAAGGTCAGAGTCGCGTTCGGGCCGATCGGGCCACCCGGGGTGCCGTTCTCACCGTAAGCCAGCTCACCCGGGATCCAGAAGCGGTACTTCGAACCGACCGGCATCAGCGCGACGCCTTCGGTCCAGCCCTTGATCACCTGGTCCAGGCCGAACTCGGCCGGCTGGCGACCATAGGAGCTGTCAAACACGGTGCCGTTGAGCAGCTTGCCTTCGTAGTTCACGCGCACCTTGCTGCTCGGCAGCGGGCGCTCGCCGCTACCCGGGCGGATGATCTGGTACTGCAGGCCAGACGGGGTGGTCACCACGCCCGGCTGGGTCTTGTTCTTGGCCAGGAACGCGTTGCCTTCCTCGCGGTTGGTCTGCGCAGCGGCAGCGGCCTTGGCCTGCATCTCGGCCTGCTTGCTGCCCATGAAGGCCTGGATGGTGGCGGTCGCGTCAGCTTCCGTCATCTTCGGCTGGCCCTTGCTCAGACCTGTGCTGATCGCGTCAAACAGCGAGGCGACATCGATGTCGTCCTTCAGCTGTGCCAGCGACGGGCCGACCGAGTACGAACCGATCATCTGCGACACTTTGACGCGATCGACCTTCGGCGGCTGCGAACCCGGCGCCATGCCCGGCACCTGCTGGCCACTGCGGGCCATCACGACCTGGCGCAACGCGGCATCGGTGGCCTTGGCCTGTTCCTGGGTGATCTGCGGCTGCAGGCCTTCGAACGAACGCTCCACGGCAGTGCGCAGCGCGGCCACATCGATCTCATCGGCGATCGGGGTGAACGACTTGGCGACATCAAGGCCGATGGCGTAGCCGAGCTTCTGCTTGGGGGAATTCAAGGTTGCGGTCTCCTTGGCGGCTGCGGGGGCAGCCGGTTGTTGCGACAGAGCGACACCCGAAGTGCCCATCGCCAGAATCAGAACCGACGCCGCGGCGCCGCGCATTCCCATCTTCATTCGCTGCATTCCTGGAAGTGTCTGGGCGCCGACGTCGGCGCGAAAAGAAACATTGTCGCACGCATGCCGTCGATGTCGAGGCATCCGTGCCGGATATCAATGCGTGGCGGCTGCGGCCAGCGCCTTGTCGATGGCGGCGGTCAGCTGCGGATCGTCCGGCGTTACCTTGCTGGCGAACTGGGCAATGACCTTGCCATCGCGGCCGACCAGGTACTTGTGGAAGTTCCAGCCCGGCGCCACGCCGGTGGCCGCGGTCAGCCTCTGGTACAGCGGCGTGGCCTGTGCACCGACGACATGCACCTTCTCGAACATCGGGAACCTGACGCCGTAGGTGAGCGTGCAGAAATCCTGGATCTGCTTTCCGTCACCGGGCTCCTGGCCCTTGAAATCGTTGGACGGGAAACCGAGCACGGCAAAGCCGCGGCCGGCATAACGCTTCTGCAGCGCCTCCAGGCCTTCGTACTGAGGGGTATAGCCGCACTTGCTTGCGGTATTGACCACCAGCAGTACCTGCCCGTGGTAGCGCTGCTGCAGGTTGACCTGCTGCTTGCTGGCCAGTGGGCGGTACTCCAGGTCCAGCAGATCGGCCGCCAGCACATGGGAGGAACCGGCAAGGCCGGCCACCAGCAGGGTCAGCAGGGACAGGCCGCGCAGGCGGCGCGGGATAACGGTCGGCAGGGGCATCGAGAGCGGTCCGCGGTAGCCATTCACAGGGCCGGCCGGTAGCGGCCGGGAATCGGCCGAACTATAGCACCGCCCCTCCGCCCCCCCTGTTGCGGCAAGCGCCAGCGGCTTTGCGCGGCGTGGCGTCTTCCCGCTGGCCTTACCAACGACGGCGCAGTGATGACATAGCATGGACAACACTGAATGGCAGGCGGAACTGGACCAGCCCGCACATCAGGTTTATTTCCCTTTCCAATCAAATGGATAAGAGGATATTTCAGCAATTTGACCACCCCTGCCATCAGTTGGGGACGGCAGGGGGTTGCACCCAGGCGTGCCGGTGTTATAGTTGCATACAACACCAGTCACCTGAGACAGGGGGAAGCCATGAACGCCCGCATCCGTCGCAACCTCACCGCACCCGCGGCCGCTGCTGTTTCGACCCTGATCGTGCTGGCCTGGCTGGCCACGCCCACCACCCCCGCCTCTCCCGACAGTGCGCAGGACGCAACCGCTGCACCGGCCGGGAACGCCGATTCCTCCCCCCCTCCCCCGCGTCGGCTGCACAGCTCCCTGTCCATGCCGTATTTCTCGTTCGCCCAGCCGCTGACCCCACGGAGCTGAATATGAGCGACATCCAGTGGAGCGACGGCGCTCCCATCTACCGTCAATTGAAGGAGCGCGTGATCGCCATGATGCTCGACGGAATCCTGAAGCCGGGCGATGCCCTGCCTTCGGTGCGCCAGGTGGCCGCCGACTATCAACTCAACCCCATCACCGTTTCGCGCGCCTACCAGGAACTGGCCGATGAAGGCCTGGTCGAGAAGCGCCGCGGCCTGGGCATGTTCATGACCGAGCAGGCGGCCACGCAGCTGCGCAGCAGCGAGCGCGAGCGCTTCCTCAACGAAGAATGGCCCGCGGTGCTGGAGCGCATTCAGCGCCTGGGCCTGAGCCTCGACGAATTGCTGCCCCAGGGGAACGTCTGATGAACAGCACTGCAAGCGAACCCGTCATCACCGCGCGAGGCCTGCGCAAGGCCTACAGGACCACGGTAGCCCTCGACAACGCCAGCTTCAGCATTCCGAGCGGGCGCATCGTCGGCCTGATCGGCCCCAACGGCGCCGGCAAGACCACCGCACTGAAGGCCATCCTCGGCCTCACCTCGGTGGAAGGCGACCTGAGCGTGCTCGGCCGCGATCCGCGACTGCATCGCGATGAGCTGATGAATGACATCTGCTTCATCGCCGACGTCGCCGTGCTGCCGCGCTGGCTGAAGGTGCGCGAGGCGATCGACTTCGTCGCCGGCGTGCACCCGCGCTTCGACCGGGCCCGCTGCGAGCGCTTCCTGGCCAATACCAAGCTGCAACCGAAGCAGCGCGTGCGCGAACTGTCCAAGGGCATGATCGTGCAGCTGCACCTGGCGCTGGTGATGGCCATCGACGCCCGCATCCTGGTGCTGGACGAGCCCACTCTCGGCCTGGACATCCTCTATCGCAAGGAGTTCTACCAGCGCCTGCTGGAGGACTACTTCGACGAACAGAAGACCATCATCGTCACCACCCATCAGGTGGAAGAGATCGAGCACATCCTCAGCGACGTCATGTTCATCCGTGATGGCCGCATCGTGCTCGACGCGGACATGGACGATGTCGGCCAGCGCTACACCGAGCTGCTGGTCAACGCCGACCAGCTGGAGACCGCGCGTGCGCTGAAGCCGATCGACGAACGCAGCCTGGCGTTCGGAAAGACCGTGATGCTGTTCGATGGCGTGCCGCGCACCCAGCTCTCCACCCTTGGCGAGACCCGCAGCCCGGGCCTGGCCGATCTGTTCGTCGCCATCATGAAGGGGACCTACGCATGAATGCCGTCAACCACCCCGTCAGCCCGATGGGCACCCTGCGCTGGCTGCTCAAGCGCGAGTACTGGGAGAACCGTGGCGGTTTCCTGTATGCACCGTTGATCGCCGGCCTGATCTCGCTGGTGATGAGCACCATCGGCATCGCCTTCGGCCTGTTCGCCCTGCACCGGGCCGCGCGTGATGGTGGCCTGCACATCGACGGCGAAGACGTGAACATCAACGGCCTGGACCTGGCCCTGCTGACCCGCGACATCAGTGCCAAGGACCTGGCTGACCTCGGCAACGGCCTCGACCTGACCCTGGTGCTCAGCTCGGCCTGGCCGTTCCTGGTACTGGCCTTCGTGGTGTTTTTCTACTGCCTGGGTGCCCTGTACGACGACCGCCGCGACCGCAGCATCCTGTTCTGGAAGTCACTGCCGCTGTCGGATACCCAGACCGTGCTGTCCAAGGTGATCAGCGCACTGATCGTGGCCCCGCTGATCGCGGTGATCGCCGGCATCATCACCATGTTCGGCTTCATGCTGGTGATCAGCATCGTCGCGCTGATGCACGGCGGCAGCCCAATGACCCTGATCTGGGGCCCGGCCAGCCCGCTGACCCTGGCCGCCGGCCACCTGGCCTGGATCCCGGTCTACGCCCTGTGGGCCCTGCCCACCGCCGGCTGGCTGCTGCTGTGCTCGGCCTGGGCCCGCAGCAAGCCGTTCCTGTGGGCGGTGATGCTGCCGCTGTTCGCAGGCGTCATCGTCAGCACCACCAAGGTGATGCCGCTGATCGGCCTGACCACGGGCTGGTTCTGGCAGAACATCGTTGGCCGACTGCTGCTGGGCGGCGTACCGGGCACGGACCTGGTGTATCGCCTCAGCGCCGAGGAAGGCACGCGTCGCGACCTCGAATCGGTGGTCAGCCTGATGTCGCCGGCCTCGCAGCTGAAGTCACTGGCGATGCCGGAACTGTGGATCGGTGCTGCCGTCGGCGCCGTGTTCATCGTCCTTGCCATCCGTCTGCGCAAGCGCGCCGGCGAGATCTGATTCCATCCACCCGGAGGCACCACCCATGCGTTCCCTGCTCGCCTGTTCTGCGTTGTTGCTGTTGCCGCTGTCGGCGCTGGCCGCCGATGCTCCGAACTGCAAGTTCACCGCTGCCCGCGCGCTGAAGCTGGACGTGGCCGGTGCCAAAGCGGTGGTGTTCGAGGTCAACCAGCATGACCTGAAGGTGGTCGCCAGCCCCGGCGGCGGCCAGTTGGCTGGCCGTGCCTGTGCGTCCAGCCAGGAATGGCTGGACCAGCTGGTGCTGGACCAGCGCAAGGTGGGCGACAAGCTGGTGGTGAGTCTGCGCCGCGAGGGCCGCGACAGCGGCATCAGCCTGGGCAGCAGCTATGCCTGGCTGGACATCCGTGGCAGCGTGCCGGACAACCTGCCGCTGCAGTTCAAGGTCGGCTCCGGCGATGCCAGCGTGGACAACGCGCAGTCGCTGAGCGTGGATGTCGGCTCCGGTGATGCCATCGTGCGTGGCACCCGCGGCAGCATCCATGCAGCGGTGGGTTCGGGCGACCTGGACATTGACGGCGGCAGTTCGCTGAACCTGCTCTCGCTGGGTTCCGGCGACGTCAAGGTGCGCAACATCGGTGGCGATGCGGTCACCGGCACTGTCGGTTCGGGTGACCTGAAGATCAGCGATGTCCGCGGCAACGCACGACTGGACACGGTCGGTTCCGGCGACATCGGGTTCAAGCGCGTGCAAGGCAACGTCGAGGTCGGTGTGGTCGGCTCGGGCGATGTTGATCTGTCCGACATCGGCGGCAATGTGCATGTACGCAGCCACGGCTCGGGGGACATCCAGGTCGATGGCGTGCGCGGCAGCCTGACCGTCGACCACAGCGGCAGCGGCGATGTCGGCCACCGCAACGTCAGCGGCACCGTCACCCTGCCCCGTAAGAAGTAACCGCTACCTGACCGATCGAGGGAACTGCCATGAATCTGCTGCGCGTGCTGCCTGCCGCCCTGCTGTGCCTGCCGCTGATCGCCTGCGGCGGCACGTCCTCCACGCCTGATACCACCGTCGGCAAAAGCGTGGCCGACGCGACCAGCGGGGTCGGCCAGACTGTCAAGGAGGCCATGGACGATGCCCGCAAGGACATCACCCAGGGCAACATCAAGATCTCGGCCGACAAGCAGCCGCGTGCCGAGATCACCCCGGATGGCCGCCTGCTGATCGCCGGCAAGGAAGTGGCCGCCAACGAAACCCAGCGCCGCCAACTGCAGGAGTACCGCGGCCACGTGGTCGCCATTGCAATGGACGGCATGGATGTCGGCCTGGCCGGTGCCAAGCTCGGCGCCAGTGCTGCCGGGGAGGCCCTGAAGGGCATCTTCAGCGGCGACAGCGAGGGCATCGAGAAGCGGATCAATGCCGAGGCGGAGAAGATCGAAGCCCAGGCCAAGCGCATCTGCAACCGCATGCCGGCGATGCTGGCCAGCCAGCAGGCGCTGGCCGCATCGCTGCCCGCGTTCAAGCCCTACGCCACAATGGACCAGAGTGACGTCGACGACTGCGGCAAGGACACCGTGGTCCAGCGCTAGGCCTGTGACAGATCAGCGCACCCGGCCGGCAGCGGCGCCCCGCTGCCGGCCGTCGTGCGCCGGCCGGCTTACAATGTCGGCCCCGGACGCCCCCCGAACCGAATGCCATGAAGAAGTTGTTCCTGCTGCTGGCCGCCCTGCTCTGCCTGGGCCTGGTCGGCTGTGACAAGGATTACCGCAACCACCGCGCCGAGCGCGGCAAGCCCAAGATTTCCGTCAGCGAAGGCATGGTGACCGTGCGTCGCCCGCCGGCACCGAACATCATCATCCTCGGCGATGGCACGATGAAGGTGGACGAGATCCAGATCCCGCTGGACCAGGGGCAGAAGCAGATGCTGCAGACGATGTTCGGCAAGCTGCAGGTGCTGCGCCAGAACACCCTGGTCGCCGCCCCGGCCGATCCCAACATGCAACCGGTGAAGATCCAGCCGCCGGAGGGCATGGAAGTGATTCCGGCGGACCTGATCCAGCGCATACCCGAGTTCAAGGATTACACCGACACGTTCGGCAACATCGTCGCCGACCGTCGCTGAAGCAAAAACGCCGCCCCAGGGCGGCGTTTCCTTTTGTAGAGCCGAGCATGGGCTCGGCTCTACAACCAGCAGATCAACCGCCGGCGCCACCACCGCCAGCCTGGATGCCACCTGCGGTCAGTGCGGTCGGATCCAGCAGGCGCCGCAATTCGGCCTCCTCCAGCCCGCTGTCTTCCAGTGCCACGTCCAGCACCGGGCGTTGTTCCTTGTAGGCACGCTTGGCGATGGCCGCGGCCTTCTCGTAGCCGATGATCGGATTCAATGCCGTGACCAGGATCGGATTGCGCGCCAGCGCTTCGGCCACACGGTCCTCGCGCACCTTCAGCCCGGCGATCGCGCTGTCGGCCAGCAGCCGCGACACATTGGCCAGCAGGCCGATGCCATCGAGCAGGTTCACCGCGATCAGCGGCAGGGTGACGTTGAGCTGGAAGTTTCCGGTCTGCCCGGCCACGGTGATTGCCGTGTGGTGGCCGATCACCTGCGCGCAGGCCATCACGGTCGCTTCCGGAATCACCGGGTTGACCTTGCCCGGCATGATCGAGCTGCCCGGCTGCAGCGCCGGCAGTTCGATCTCGCCCAGCCCGGCCAGCGGACCGGCGTTCATCCAGCGAAGATCATTGGCGATCTTGATCAGCGCCACGGCCAGTGCATTGAGCTGGCCCGACAGTTCCACGGCATCATCCTGCGCGGCCAGGCCCTCGAACTTGTTCTCGGCGCTGTCGAACTTGAAACCGGTCTGTTGCTTCAGTGCCTTGGCCACCTGCGCGCCGAAGCGCGGGTCGGCATTGATGCCGGTGCCGATGGCGGTGCCACCCAGCGGCAGGCGGCGCACGCGCCTGAGGCTGTCTTCGATCCGCTCCTGCGCCGAGGCCAGCTGTGCCGACCATGCGCCGAACTCCTGCTCGAAGGTCAGTGGCATCGCGTCCATCAGGTGCGTACGGCCGGTCTTGACCACCTTGCGCAGGCTGCGGCCCTTCTTGTCCAGGGTCTTGCGCAGGTGCACCAGCGCCGGCAGCAGCTGCTCATGCGTCGCCAACACCGCCGACACGCGCAGCGCGGTCGGAATCACGTCGTTGGAGCTCTGCCCCTGGTTGACGTGGTCATTGGGGTGCACGGCGGTCTTGCCCGCCTTGCCGGCACGGTTGGCCAGTGTGGCGATGACCTCATTGGCATTCATGTTCGACGACGTGCCCGAACCGGTCTGGTAGACATCGATCGGGAACTGCGCATCCCAGTTGCCGGCGGCCACTTCGGCGGCAGCGGTCTGGATGGCCTTGGCCACGTTCTTCGGCAGATGGCCCAGCTCCGCGTTGACGCCCGCGGCGGCGCCCTTGACCAGGCCCAGGGCACGGATGAAACCGCGCGGCATGCGCTGGCCCGACACCGGGAAGTTCTGCACGGCACGCTGGGTCTGCGCGCCCCACAGGGCGTCGGCAGGCACCTGCAGCTCGCCCATGCTGTCGTGTTCGATTCTGAAACCCTTGCTTGCAGCTTTGCTCATTGCATCAACTCCGCACTACTTCAGTTGGGGAAAGGGAAGCGGCGGCTGGCAGGGTGTCGCTTCCCGGGCTGGCGGCTGCGCCAACGATACTCCCTTGCCCGCAGCTTGGGATGACGAGCGCGGGCCAGATCGTTTCATCCGCAGGGCCGTTGTGCACGCGCAGGGGTAGTGCCGGCCGCTGGCCGGCAATCCATAGAAACATAGGCCGGGAGTTGTTGTCGGCCCACGGCCGGCACTACCTGACCGGCACGTCGTAGAATATGGCCCCCGCCGCTCGCCCCAGCCCTGCCGACATGTCCGATTCCGCCCTGCTCGCCCTGTCCCCGCTCGATGGCCGCTATGCCGGCAAGGTCGACGCCCTGCGCCCGATCTTCTCCGAGTACGGCCTGATCAAGGCCCGCATCACGGTCGAGGTGGAATGGCTGCTGGCGCTGGCCGCCGAGCCGGGCATCGTCGAACTGGCCCCGTTCTCCGACGCCGCCGTCGCCCGCCTGCGCGCCCTGGCCGCCCGCTTCAGCCCGGCCCAGGCTGCACGCGTGAAGGAGATCGAGCGCACCACCAACCATGACGTCAAGGCGGTGGAGTACTTCATCAAGGAACAGCTGAAGGATGACGCAGAGCTGGCCCCGGCGCTGGAATTCGTGCATTTCGCCTGCACCAGCGAAGACATCAACAATCTCAGCTACGGCCTGATGCTGGAACAGGCCCGCCGTGAAGTGCTGCTGCCGACCCTGGACGGCATCGCCAGCACCCTGCGCAGCCTGGCCCACGCCCAGGCCGGCCAGCCGATGCTGTCGCGCACCCATGGCCAGACCGCCTCGCCGACCACGCTGGGCAAGGAGCTGGCCAACGTGGTCGCACGCCTGGAGCGCCAGCGCCGGCAGATCGCCGCGGTCGAACTGACCGGCAAGATCAACGGTGCGGTCGGCAACTACAACGCCCACATCGCCAGCTACCCGGACGTGGACTGGCCTGCCTTCGCCGAGCGCTTCGTGACCGGCCTGGGCCTGGTATTCAACCCGTACACCACGCAGATCGAGCCGCACGACAACGTGGCCGAGATCGGCGATGCCGCACGCCGCGCCAACATCATCCTGATCGACCTGGCCCGCGACATCTGGGGCTACATCTCGCTGGGCTACTTCAAGCAGCGCCTGAAGGAAGGCGAAGTCGGCTCGTCGACGATGCCGCACAAGGTCAATCCGATCGACTTCGAGAATGCGGAAGGCAATTTCGGCATCGCCAACGCCCTGTTCGAGCACTTCAGCGCGAAGCTGCCGATCAGCCGCTGGCAGCGTGACCTGACCGATTCCACTGTGCTGCGTGCGCTGGGCACCGCGTTCGGCCACAGCCAGGTGGCGCTGGATTCGCTGGCCAAGGGCCTGGGCAAGCTGGAGGTGAACCCGCAGCGCCTGGATGCGGATCTGGACGCGGCCTGGGAAGTGCTGGCCGAGGCCGTGCAGACGGTGATGCGCCGCCATGGCCTGCCGAACCCGTACGAGCAGCTGAAGGCGCTGACCCGTGGCCAGGGCATCACCGCCGAGTCGATGCGTGCGTTCGTGCAGGGGCTGGAGCTGCCGGCGGATGCGAAGCAGCGCCTGCTGGAGATGACCCCGGGCAGCTACACCGGTCTGGCCGAGTCGCTGGCGAAGAAGATTTAAGGGGTTTCCTTTGCGGCGGCGGCCGCGGGCGCTGCCTGCGGCAGGCTTAACTGCAACTGCAACGTCAAAGGCGGCTCTGGGTTACTGCCTCGCTTGGCGGGGCGGGTTGGGTTCGCGGGGGACGCCGTAAACCCATCCCTGGGGGCTTGGCCGCGGCATCCATGCCGCGGACACCCCCGCGAACCCAACCC
>NZ_JBYBLQ010000021.1:0-61983 GCF_059337855.1 Stenotrophomonas maltophilia complex sp. Om-AH-Sm3
GGCGGGCTGCGCAGGACACGCCGTAAACCCGTCCTTGGGGGCTCGATGGCGCCATCCATGGCGCCAACGGTCCTGCGCAGCCCGCCCGGCCGCCCCTCGACGGTTTCCTGCGGGCGCGGACGCATCAGACCCCAAGACGGGAGCAAGGGCAAAAGCAAAAGCACAGCCAGGAATCGCGACTTCGGCTTACATGGACGTATTTACAGCGTGTTCTGCGCTGCCCCATGCCCATCCGCCCTCGGTACCGCCACCGCGTGCTTCATCACCCGGTAGCCAGCAACAAAAAAGGACGGCGCGTCAGCGCCGTCCCTCGATAGCCTCCCGCGCAACGGGAAGCACAACAGCTGTCAGCTGTGATCAGCCGGCGCGACCGCCGCCGTTGCCTCCCTGGCCGCGGCCACGGCCGCCACCATTACCGCCACCGCCACGACGCTGGCCCTGACCGGCGCCTGCACCCGCACGCTGCTGGCCGTTGCCACCACCCTCGCGGCGGCCGCCACCGGCCTTCTTCGGGCCGGCATGCGCATGGCGCGGCGCATCACCGTGCGGACGGCGTGCGTGGCTCTTGCGCGGTGCGCGCTCGCCGGTATCGTGCTCGGCCTTGCCCGGCGCACTGTTGCCCCAGCGGATCGGCGTCTGCAGTTCGAAGCCCGGCACATCGCGGATGTCCATGTCGCGGCCCAGCAGGCGCACGATCGCGCGCAGCAGCTTCACTTCATCCTGCGCCACCAGCGAAATCGCCTGGCCGGTCGCGCCGTTGCGGCCGGTACGGCCGATGCGGTGCACGTAGTCCTCGGCCACCATCGGCAGGTCGAAGTTGATCACCTTCGGCAGCTCGTTGATGTCGATGCCGCGCGCGGCGATGTCGGTGGCCACCAGCACGGTCACGCGTCCGGCCTTGAAGTCGCCCAGCGCACGCAGGCGCTGGCCCTGGCTCTTGTTGCCATGGATCGCCGCAGTCTTGATGCCCGACTTTTCCAGGAACGTGGCCAGCTTGTCGCTGCCATGCTTGGTACGGGCGAACACCAGGGTCTGCTCGCGGCTGTCCTGCGCCAGCAGGTGCAGCAGCAGGTCGCGCTTGCGGCCGGCATCGACCGGATGCACGCGATGGGTGATGGTTTCGGCCACGGTGTTCTTCGGCGTCACCTGGATCTGTTCCGGGTTGCGCATGAACTCCAGCGCCAGCTGGCGGATGTTGTCCTCGAAGGTTGCCGAGAACAGCAGGGTCTGGCGGTTCTGCTTCGGCAGCTTGGCCAGGATGCGCTTGATCGACGGCAGGAAGCCCATGTCGAGCATGCGGTCGGCTTCGTCCAGCACCAGCAGTTCAATGCCGGACAGGTCGACGCTGCGACGCTCCAGGTGGTCGATCAGGCGGCCCGGGCAGGCCACCAGCAGGTCGACGCCACGGCGCAGGATGTCCAGCTGGTTGCCCATGCCGACGCCGCCGTAGATGCAGGCGCTGGGAATGCGCAGGTACTTGCTGTAGCCGCGCAGGCTGTCATGCACCTGGGTGGCCAGTTCGCGGGTCGGGGCCAGGATCAGCGCACGCGGCTTGCGCGGGCCGGCACGCACTTCCTGCGAGGCGGTGCCCAGGTGCTGCAGCAGCGGCAGGCCGAACGCGGCGGTCTTGCCGGTACCGGTCTGTGCGCCGGCCAGCAGGTCGCGACCGGCCAGCGCCAGCGGGATCGCCTGCTGCTGGATCGGGGTCGGGTTTTCGTAGCCCTGCTCGGCAAGCGCACGCAGCAGGAAGGGCGCCAGGCCCAGCGATTCAAAAGACATTGAGATTGCTCCAGGTACAAGAAACGCCTGTCCGAACGGACAGACGGGGGCAGATCAAAGTGATCGGCTGACTCGGAGCGTTCCCGTGAACCGCGCTGCGAGAATTGGGTGCAGCCGGCACGAAGCGCAGGCTGGAATGCGTGACGAACGGCGTCGGAGTGGGGGCGGGCGAAGAGGGCGGACCCTGGTCGCCGGCGATCCCGAAGGGAAACGGACGGCCGCTGCAGACCGCGCAAGTCTAAACGATGTTTGAGACTTCACGCAAAAAGGCCTGTTCAGGTAGGGGTTCTCTCTGCAGGGCTGCGCCCTGCACCCGCAGAGGCCAGGGCAATGGCAATGGCAACGGCAAAAGCTGATTTCCTGTGGGATGGCGGGGTGGGTCCGGTGGCGGGAGACGCCGTAAACCCGTCCCTGGGGGCTTGGCCGCGGCATCCATGCCGCGGACACTCCCGCCACCGGACCCACCCCCCCTTCGACAGTTTCCTGCGATCTGTCGGAATGGCATGGGGTCAGATCCGTTTTCCGCAGGAAAACGGATCTGACCCCGGAATTTCATTCGATATCTGACAGATTTCATCCATGCAGGGCGTGGATCTACTGGCCACCGGCCTACTGTCGAAGGCGGGGTACTGTGGGTTTGCGGGGTGTGAGCGGCATGGATGCCGCGACCAAGCCCCCATGGATGGGTTTACGGCGTCCCCGCAAACCCACAGTGCCTCGCCATCCCACGGAATGCCCGCTGTTGCTGTTGCGTCGGCTGTTGCCTTGGCTTGAAGCAGGTGCAGGGCTGCAAGCCCTGCCGAACCCCCCACTACGGTAGGGTGGGCCGATGCCGCGCTGCAGCTTGGCGCCGCCGCAGATTTGATTACACTTGAAACTTGTTTGCCCACGACTCCGGACACCCACCCATGAAGCTTGGTTCTTTGAAGGAAGGCGGCCGCGACGGCACCCTGATCGTCGTCTCGCGCGACCTGCGCCACGGCGTGCGCGCCACCGGCATTGCCGCCACCCTGCAGCAGGCCCTGGAGGACTGGAGCCACATCGCACCGCGCCTGAACGCCCTGTACGAATCGCTCAACGCCGGCGACGCCGATGGCGTGTTCGATCTCGATCCGCAGGCACTGGCAGCGCCGATGCCGCGTGCCTATGAGTTCGTCGATGGCAGCGCCTACCTGCCGCATGTCGAGCGCGTGCGCCGCGCCCGTGGTGCGGAGGTGCCGGAGAGCTTCTACACCGACCCGCTGATGTACCAGGCCACCAGCGCCGGTTTCTACGGCCCGCGCGATGCGGTCAGGGTGGTCAGCGAGGACTACGGCATCGACCTGGAAGCGGAGATCGTGGTGATCACCGACGATGTGCCGATGGCGGCCACCCCGGAACAGGCCGCCGGCCACATCCAGCTGGTCGGCCTGGTCAACGATGTCTCGCTGCGCAACCTGATCCCGGGCGAGCTGGCCAAGGGCTTCGGCTTCCTGCAGTCCAAGCCGCGTTCGGCGCTGTCGCCGGTGTTCGTCACCCCTGACGAGCTGGGCGCTGCGTGGCAGGACAGCAAGGTGCACCTGCCGCTGCTGACCCACATCAACGGCCAGTGGTTCGGCGCGCCGGAAGCGGGCGTGGACATGCAGTTCAATTTCGCCCAGCTGGTTTCGCATGCGGCCAAGACCCGCCCGCTGGGTGCCGGCACCATCGTCGGCTCGGGCACCATCGCCAACGAAGACACCAGCAAGGGTGCCTCATGCTTCGCCGAGCAGCGCGTGGTCGAGACCCTGCGTGACGGCAAGCCGAGCACGCCGTTCATGTCCTTCGGCGACGTGGTCCGCATCGAGATGCTCGACGCTGCCGGCAACAGCATCTTCGGTGCGATCGAGCAGCGCATCGAACAGGCGGCCAAGCCCTGAGCATGGAGGCGGCGATGGAGATTCCGGTCGACGACGGCATCGTGCTGTACACCTACTGGCGATCCAGCGCCGCCTACCGCGTGCGCATCGGGCTGGAGCTGAAGGGCCTGGCCTGGGAGGCGCGGCCGGTGCATCTGGTGCGCGACGGTGGCGAGCAGCACCATGAGGCTTATCGCGCGCTCAATCCGCAGCAGCTGGTGCCGACCCTGCTGCATGATGGGCACACGCTGACCCAGTCGCTGGCGATCATCGAGTACCTGGAAGAGCGCTTCCCACAGGTGCCGCTGCTGCCGGCCGACGCCGCCGGCCGCGCACGGGTGCGGGCGCTGGCCCAGCTGGTAGCCTGCGATATCCACCCGATCAACAACCTGCGGGTGATGCAGTACCTGGAACGCGACCTGCAGCTGCCTGCCGACGCCCGCACGCAGTGGACCCTGCACTGGATCGCCGAAGGCTTTGACGCGATGGAAGCGATACTGGCCAACAGCCGCGACACCGGCACCTTCTGCCACGGCGACCGTCCTGGCCTGGCCGACATCTGCCTGTTGCCGCAGCTGTACAACGCCCACCGCTTCGGCCTGGACCTGGCACCGTACCCGACCCTGCGCCGCATCGAAGCGGCCTGCCAGGCACTGGATGCCTTCGACCGCGCCCGCCCGGAACACCAGCTCGACGCCGCCTGAAAAAAGGGGACGGAGGGGATTAAGTCGTATATGCACTTACGACTTAATCCCCTCCGTCCCCTTTCTGCCGCAATCGGGCCAGGTCATCGCGGAACACCCGGTAGGCCTCCTCGCGGCGGGCATCGTCGGTCTGTCGCAGCACCCACGCCGGGTGCACCGTGGCGTAGCCGCGGGTGCCGTCTTCGAGGGTGTGCCAGCGTCCGCGGTCGCGCGAGAGGTCGAAGTCACGACCGAACACCGAGGCTGCCGCTGTCGCGCCCAGGCACACGATCACCCTGGGCCGCACACGCGCGATCTCGCCCATCAGCCAGGGGCGGCAGGCCTGGATGTGGCGGCTTTCCGGTCGCTTGTGCAGCCGCACCTTGCCGCGCCGCTCATGGTGGAAGTGCTTCACCGCGTTGGTGAGGTACAGCTGGGCGCGATCGATTCCCAGCTCCGCCAGTGCGCGGTCCAGCACCTGGCCGGCGGGTCCTGCGAACGGCTGCCCGCGCAGATCCTCGGTGTCGCCGGGTTGTTCTCCGACCAGCATCACCTCGGCCCCTGCCGGCCCCTGGCCGAATACGGTCTGCGTGGCGTGCTCCCACAACGGGCACTGGCGGCAGGCGCTGGCCTGTCCGCGCAGATTGTTCAGGCTGCTGGCTTCGGCTGCCGATGCCGGAGGGTTCGCTCGCAGCGGAATCCTGCGTTGCGGTGCCTGCGCGGGACGGTCATGCATTTCCTGCACGCGGTCGGCGGCGTCGCGTACCAGGCGCGGCAGCAATCGGGCTTCAGGCAGGTGGCGCCAGTACTTGGCCGGCATCTCCTGCATCATCATCCGCGTGTTGAGCCGGGCCGGATTGAAAATGCTGGCGTAATAGGTCTGCCACAGCGACTCGCGTGCATCCTCGGCCGGGGCATCCTCGCGTCGTGCACCGGGGCCGAAGGCAAGCGCCTGCCCATCCCAGGAGGCACTGCGCGAAGGCGTGAGGATGGCCCAGCGCATGCCGGTGAAGCGGCGCGCGAAGAACGGCGCGACCCGGTCGACGATGTGGTGCTGTGGCTCGAACCAGGCGATGAACGCATCAGGCTGGCCAGGCACTTCGCGGAAGCGCACGAATGCCTTCATCTTGTGCGTGTCGCGGCGGACCGCCTGGGCCATGGCCATCGCCCTCAGTACGTCGGCATCGGCAGGGTTTGACAGCACCGAGCGTTCGCCATGGGCGATGCGCCACAGCAACCGGTACAGGAGGGCCATGCGTTGTCCGTCGCGATGGCACAGGCAGGTGTCCGCCAGCTCCAGGAAGTCGCGCGGTACCGTCGGTGCGCCAGCGTCGGCCTGTGCGGGCGCCGAGGTGACCGCTGGCGCGTCCAGCAGTGATGCGTCGCTGCCCTCGAGCCAGTCCAGCTGCTCCGGCGCGACGCCGCGCAGCAGGGCTTCGCGCGCACCGCTGCGCCAGGCCTCCAGCGACCATGGCGGATCCACCCGCAGCGACCAGCGCTGCGCGTCAGGCCGCGGACGGGGCATCGAACAGCGAACCCTGTCGCGGCGGCGGGGCCAGCTGCGCGCGCAGCGCCGCCGGATCATCCAGTGCTTTGCGCGGGTGATGGTCGGCCAGCAGCACGAACGGCAGCAGCTTGCTCATCGGTGCCTTCAGGCGCGCGATGTCGGCCACGCGCAGCCGCCCGTGGCGGCGTGCCATCAGCACGCGCTTGACGTTGCGCACGCCAAGGCCGGGCACGCGCAGCAGCATTTCCTTCGGTGCCCGGTTCAGATCGACCGGAAAGCGCTCGGGGTGGCGGATCGCCCAGGCCATCTTCGGGTCGATATCCAGGTCGAGCATGCCGTCCTGGGTGGTATCGGTAATCTCATCCACGCCGTAGCCGTAGAAGCGCAGCAGCCAGTCAGCCTGGTAAAGGCGATGTTCGCGCTGCAGCGGTGGCGGCTGCAGTGGCAGCTGCCGGCTGGCGTCCGGAATCGGGCTGAACGCGGAGTAGTAGACCCGGCGCATGCGGTAGTTGCCGTACAGGCTGTCGGCGCTGGCCAGGATCTGCTGGTCGTTTGCCCCGTCCGCGCCGACGATCATCTGGGTGCTCTGCCCGGCCGGTGCGAAACGGGGAGGGCGCGCCCGCGTGCTGCGGCTGGCCGTCGGTGCCACCGCTGCGGGGGCCTTGCGAGCTTCCTTGGCTTCCTCGATGCGCCAGCGCAGTTCCCCCATCGCGCCACGGATGGAATGAACCGTCTTCTCCGGCGCCAAGGCGCTCAGGCCGGCTTCGGTCGGCAGTTCCACGTTGATGGACAGACGGTCGGCATAGCGCCCGGCGCTGGCCAGCAGGTCCGGCGAGGCCTCGGGAATGGTCTTGAGGTGGATGTAGCCGGCGTAGCGGTGCTCTTCGCGCAGTTGCCGGGCTACTTCCACCATCTGTTCCATGGTGTAGTCCGCATTGCGGATGATGCCGCTGGACAGGAACAGGCCCTCGATGTAGTTGCGCTTGTAGAAGTCCAGGGTGAGCGTGACCACCTCATCCACGCTGAAACGCGCACGGGGCACGTTGCTGGAGACCCGGTTCACGCAGTAGGCGCAGTCGTAAATGCAGAAGTTGGTCAGCAGGATCTTCAGCAACGAAACACAGCGGCCATCGGGCGTGTAGCTGTGGCAGATGCCCATGCCCTCGGTGCTGCCGATACCGCCACTGGCGCGCGAATCGCGCTTTCCCGAGCCGCTGGAGGCGCAGGAGGCATCGTACTTGGCGGCATCAGCCAGAATGGCCAGCTTGCGGATGGTTTCCATTGAGGAAACCTACGGATGAGGGGTCTCATTGGATGAGACCGCCCCTGAACTCTTCAGAAAATGGGGATTGGAGGGGATCAAGTCGCAAGTGCACAAACGACTTAATCCCCTCCGTCCCCTTTTTCGTGGGATCAGAAGCCGTGGGTGATGCTGGGCGCGCCCGCCGAGAAATCGGCGTACGGGTCATGCTCGCCGCTGCTGCCCTCGGACAGGCGGAACTTCAGGGCCAGGCCATCGCGCGAGTCGGCTGCGCGCAGCGCTTCCTCCTGCTCGATGATGCCGGCCTTGGCCAGCCGGAACAGGCACTGGTCAAAGCTCTCCATGCCTTCCTCCAGCGAGGCTTCCATCGCCGCCTTGATCTCGTGCACCTGGCCGCGGCGCAGCAGGTCGCGGATCATCGGAGTGTTGATCAGCACCTCGGTGGCCGGCAGGCGTCGGCCCTCCTTGTTCTTCACCAGGCGCTGGCTGATCACCGCGCGCAGGTTCAGCGCCAGGTTCATCAGCACGTTCTTGTGCGCGCTTTCCGGGAAGAAGTTGAGGATGCGCTCGATGGTCTGGTCGGCGTTGTTGGAGTGCAGGGTGGCCAGGCACAGGTGGCCGGTCTCGGCGAAGGCGATCGCCGCCTCCATCGTCTCCGCATCCAGGATCTCGCCGATCAGGATCACGTCCGGCGCTTCACGCATCGCGTTCTTCAGCGCGTTGTGGAAGGCATGGGTGTCCAGGCCGACCTCGCGCTGGTTGACGATCGACATCTTGTGCTTGTGCAGGTACTCGATCGGATCCTCGATGGTGAGGATGTGACCGGTGGTGGTGCTGTTGCGGTGGTCGATCATCGACGCCAGCGAGGTGGACTTGCCGGAGCCGGTGGACCCCACCACCAGCACCAGCCCGCGCGGGGTCATGATGACGTCCTTCAGCACCTGCGGCAGGTTCAGCTCCTCGATGCTCGGGATGCGGCTGCGGATGGCGCGGATGACCATGCCGACCTCGCCCCGCTGCTTGAACACGTTGACGCGGAAGCGCCCGGCATCGGGCAGGGCGATGGCCATGTTGAGCTCGAGCTCGCGCTCGAACTGCGGCACCTGGCCCTCATCCATCAGCGAGTAGGCGATCTTCTTGACCATGCCCGGCGGGAGGCCGGTGTTGCCCAGCGGATAGAGCTTCCCCTCGATCTTGATGTAGACCGGTGCCCCGGTGGTCAGAAACATGTCCGAAGCGTTCTTTTCGGTCATCAGCTTCAGGAAGTAGCCGATATCCATTGCGAATTTTCCCCAACGAAACGGCCGACGCCCGTTGCCAGCACGGTGTCGGCTTGACGACAATGGCCGTGAACCGACAACCGGTACGGCCTCCCCAATGAAACGACTTAGCTTCGCACGAATGCGCCATGGCCTGTATGTGATGGCGTTTGCATTCGCACTGTCTGCCCCCGCCTGGGCGCAGGACGCCGCCCTGGAACTGGCGCAGGCCCGGCAGGCGGTCGACAAGGCCACCCGGGCCGATGCCGACCAGTACGCCCCGGACCTGATCGGGCTGGCCCGGCAGGGGCTGGAGCAGGCCCAGCGCGCCGCCGGCGACCGCCGCGAGCGCAAGAACGCCCCGGCGATGGCCCTGCGCGCCGCCGCCGATGCCGACCTGGCCCGCGTCCGCAGTGAGGAAGCCACCGTCACCGCGCAGCTGCAGCTGCGCCGCAACGAGGTCAACCAGCTGCAGCGCCAGCTGTCGACCGGGGAGGACCGCCGGTGAAGCCGATGACCGCCGCAACCCTGGCCGCGCTGCTGGCGTTGCCGACCCTGGCCACTGCCGCCGACAACCCGATGGTGGCGCAGCTGAGCCAGCGCCTGATGGCCATCCAGGCCAACCCCGATACCGCTGAGCTGGGCGCCTTCGAGCGCATGCAGGCGCAGCAGGCGATCGCCACCCTGGACAAGGCCAAGCGCCGCGACCAGGAGCTGGCCACGTACCTGGCCGAGCGCCGGGTGGAGATTGCCGAGACCGCCGTGCGCACCGCGCTGGCCGCGCGCGAGGTCGACCGCCTGGAGCGTACCCGCAGCGACCTGCTGATCGAGGCCAGCCGCCGCGATGCCGCCCGTGCCCGCCAGGAAGCCGAGCAGCTGCGCATGCAGGCGCAGGTGCAGGCCGAGGAGGCCGAACGCCTGCGCCAGGCCGCCGAGGCCGAAACCCTGGCCCGCCAGGACGCCGAAAACGCCCTGACCAGCGTGGCCGGCAAGCAGCAGCAGCGTCTGAGCGCTGCCCAGCAGAACGCTGCCAGGCTGGCCCGGGAGGAAGCCGAGCTGGTGTCCGGGCAGAAGCTGCCGGGTTCGAGGTTCGATGCGCGCGGTGAGGTCTTCACCTTCGGGGGCGACGCGTTCGCTGCAGGTGCGTCCAGCCTGTCTGGCGGCGCCCGCAACCAGGCCAAAGCGCTCGCCGAGTACTTGAACATCGGCAAGAAGGGGCGCCTGCGCATCGAGGCCTACGACAGTGCCAACGGCGTGGGCCAGAAGCGTGCCGAAGCGCTGCGCGACGCCCTGGTCGCAGGTGGTGTCGCCAGCAACCGGATCCAGGTCAGTGGCAAGAAGGCTGCGTCCACCCGGGCGCGCTCGGCCGAGGTCATCATCGCGCCGTAATGCATTGATATTGTTTGTTTTTCGTTGCAATGAGCATTCAGCCTGAACCCCGCCCCGGCGGGGTTCGGTCTTTTTGTCGCAGGGGTCTTGTACCCCGCCCTGAGCAGGCGTAGGGTCAATCGTCCGGGACGCAATGCCGCGGACCGGACGATGGGAGGGCCGGGCCGATGCAAGCAGGGCGCGAACCGCAGCAGATCGACGTGCGCAGGCCAGTGCCGCAGGTCGTTGCAGGCGTCCAGGTGGCCATCGGCCGGCACTCCTCCATGAACAACGCCCCGTGCCTTGCGGCCGGGGCGTTCGTGTATCTGTCGAAGGAGGTCCATCATGTTTGAAGATCAGCCCCAGAGCGAGATCGACGCACGTCGCGCGCGTGATCCGGAGTTCAGGGCACTCCATGACCAGCACCGCAAGTTGAACAAGAAGTGCATGGACGCGGAGCTGGGTGTACTCCCGATCGATGATGTCACCCTGGGTCGCATGAAGCGCGAGAAGCTGCTGGCCAAGCAACGACTTCTGCGAATGTACGAAACACCGCTCCCAACGACGTCCCCCACGCTTTGACGCACCCCGTCACGCCCGGAACGGCGTGACCCGGCCATCGATGGTCCGGCCGGGCGCTCCTGCCCCGGCATCGCGGCACCGCCGATGAGGCGGCCGCGCCAAGGCACCACAGGCGGTGGTGCCTTGGCCTGCAGGCACAACTCACCGATGCGGGCGGTACCGGTCTCCTCGTCGACCCGGGGCCGTCCGCATCCCTCTACGGGACGGCGGGCGGCATGCCCGCGCCGACCTGACATTCAGCGCCATCCGTCGGATAATCATCGGTCCGGCCCTGCGTGGCGCGAATCGAAAGTCCTCCGAATGCCCATCCATTCTTCCGTCCTCGAACTCATCGGCCAGACCCCGATCGTCAAGGCCCAGCGCCTGGACACCGGCGTCTGCGAGCTTTACCTGAAGCTCGAGAGCGCCAATCCGGGCGGTTCGATCAAGGATCGCATCGGCCTTTCGATGATCGAGGCAGCGGAGCAGCGGGGTGACCTGAAGCCGGGGGCGACCCTGGTCGAGGGTACCGCTGGCAATACCGGCCTGGGCCTGGCACTGGTGGCCCAGCAGAAGGGCTACAAGCTGATCCTGGTCGTTCCCGACAAGATGAGCCGCGAAAAGATCTTCAACCTGAAGGCGATGGGCGCCGAAGTGCGCCTGACCCGTTCGGACGTCGCCAAGGGCCACCCGGAGTACTACCAGGACCTGGCCAAGACCATCGCCGAGCAGACCCCGGGCGCCTACTTCATCAACCAGTTCGGCAACCCGGACAACCCGGCCGCGCATGAGTTCGGCACCGGCCCGGAGATCCTCGAACAGATGGGCGGTGACCTCGACGCCATCGTGTTCGGCTGCGGCAGCTCCGGTACCATGACCGGCCTGTCGCGTGCGTTCGCCAGGCTCTCGCCGAAGACCGAGCTGGTGCTGGCCGATCCGGTCGGCTCGATCCTTGCCGAGTACATCAACGACGGCGTGCTCAACGACAAGTCGGGCAGCTGGCTGGTGGAAGGCATCGGCGAGGACTTCCTGCCCTCGATCTCCGACTTCAGCCGTGTCAAGAAGGCTTATGCCATCAGCGATGCCGAGAGTTTCCACACCGCGCGCGAGCTGCTGGGCAAGGAAGGCATCCTCGGCGGTTCGTCCACCGGCACCCTGCTGGCCGCGGCACTGAAGTACTGCAAGGAGCAGACCACGCCGAAGAAGGTGCTGGTGCTGGTCTGCGATACCGGCAACAAGTACCTGTCGAAGATGTACAACGACTACTGGATGCTGGACAACGGCTTCCTGGAGCGCCCGCAGCACGGTGACCTGCGCGACCTGATCCTGCGTCCGTACGGCCAGCGCGACACGGTGGTGATCGGTCCGAACGACCTGTTGACCACCGCCTACCAGCGCATGAAGCTGTATGACGTGTCGCAGCTGCCGGTGATGGACGGTGAGCAGCTGGTCGGCATCGTCGATGAAAGCGACGTGCTGCTGCATGTCTATGGTGACGAAGCGCGCTTCCGCGACACCGTGGCCACCGCGATGGTCAGCAAGCTGGACCGGCTGGACGTGAAGTCGCCGATCGAGGCCCTGCTGCCGGTGTTCGACCGCGGGCAGGTGGCGATCGTGATGGACGGTGACGCCTTCCTCGGCCTGATCACCCGCATCGACCTGCTGAACTATCTGCGCCGTCGCGTGCAGTAAACCGCTGATCGCTGCCGTTCACCGCTGAATTCCGGTTTATTCGCGTCAAAGCTCGTTAAGGCTGCGCTGATAGACTCCCGATCCTTTGACGGCGCCGCACGTCGGCGCCATTCAGGAAACCACATGTCCAACTCCTCTTCGCCCGACCGCGCGCTGGCCCTGGCCACGCTGGCCATCCATGGCGGCCAGTCGCCCGATCCCAGCACCGGCGCGGTGATGCCGCCGATCTACGCCACCTCGACCTATGCCCAGTCCAGCCCGGGCGAGCATCAGGGCTTCGAGTACTCGCGTACCCACAACCCGACGCGCTTTGCCTATGAGCGCTGCGTGGCCTCGCTGGAAGGCGGCACCCGTGGCTTCGCCTTCGCCTCGGGCATGGCGGCCAGCTCGACGGTGATCGAGCTGCTGGACGCCGGCAGCCACGTGGTGGCGATGGACGACATCTACGGCGGCAGCTTCCGCCTGTTCGAGCGCGTGCGCCGCCGTACCGCCGGGCTGGACTTCAGCTTCGTCGACCTGACCGATCTGGCGGCCTTTGAAGCCTCGATCACGCCGAAGACGAAGATGGTCTGGATTGAAACCCCGACCAACCCGATGCTGAAGATCGTGGACATCGCCGCGGTCGCTGCCATCGCCAAGCGCCATGGCCTGATCGTGGTGGTGGACAACACCTTCGCCTCGCCGATGCTGCAGCGCCCGCTGGAACTGGGCGCAGACCTGGTCCTGCATTCGGCCACCAAGTACCTCAACGGCCATTCGGACATGGTCGGTGGCATGGTCGTGGTCGGTGACAACGCCGAACTGGCCGAACAGATGGCGTTCCTGCAGAACTCGGTGGGTGGCGTGCAGGGCCCGTTCGACAGCTTCCTGGCCCTGCGTGGCCTGAAGACCCTGCCGCTGCGCATGAAGGCGCACTGCGCCAACGCGCTGGCGCTGGCGCAGTGGCTGGAAAAGCACCCGGCGGTGGAGAAGGTGATCTACCCGGGCCTGCCGTCTCACCCGCAGCATGAGCTGGCCGGCAAGCAGATGGCCGGCTACGGCGGCATCGTCTCGATCGTGCTGAAGGGTGGTTTCGAGGCCGCCAAGCGCTTCTGCGAGAAGACCGAACTGTTCACCCTGGCCGAGTCGCTGGGCGGTGTGGAAAGCCTGGTCAACCATCCGGCGGTGATGACGCATGCCTCGATCCCGGTGGCGCGTCGGGAGCAGCTGGGGATCAGTGATGCACTGGTGCGGCTGAGCGTGGGGGTGGAGGAACTGGGGGATCTGCAGGTGGATCTGGAAAATGCGCTGTCGGCAGGGAATAGCTGATCCATGCAGAAGCACGCCAATCTCCTGTTCCTGTTCCGCCAGCTGCTGGGGCGTGAGTTGGCAGCGCGGTACCGCACCACCACATTGGGTGTTCTCTGGCTGGTCCTGCAACCGTTGCTGATGTTGTGTGTCTATACGCTGGTGTTCAGTGGCGTATTCAAGGCGCGATGGGCGGGTGCCGAATCCACCGGCGACTTCGCGCTGATGCTGTTTGCGGGCCTGGTACCGTTCACGCTGCTGTCGGAAGTGCTGATCACGGCCCCTGGGATCATCGCTGGGCAACCCAACTTCGTGAAGAAGGTGGTCTTTCCCCTGCCGGTGCTGTCGATGGTGAAGGTGGCCGCAGCGCTGACGACCGCCGGCATCGGCCTGACTATCCTGCTGGTCGCGCAGACCTGGCAGTCGGGGCTGCCGTCGGCGTGGGCGCTCGCCTCGCCACTGATCCTGCTTGAAATGACGCCCATGCTGCTTGCGATAGCCTGGTCGCTGTCGGCGCTCGGGGTCTATCTGCGCGACATCGGACAGTTTGTCGGCATCCTCAGCAGCGTGCTGTTGTTCCTCAGTCCTATCTTCTTCCCGGCGCATGCGATGCCAGAGGCGGCCAGGGGGTTGGTATATTTCAACCCGCTGGTCACGCCCATCGAACAACTGCGTGCGGTGACTGTCCAGAACTCGGCACCTGATATGGCGACACTGCTGCCGCACTTCCTGCTTTCCGTGGTGGCGGCGATGCTGGCCTACGCGCTCTTCCGTCGCCTCTCGCGCGGCTTCTCGGACGTCCTATGAACAACCCGCAGACCACCACGTTGCAGGCCACGCCTGACGCGGCCATCGAAGTGCTGGACGTGACCAAGGACTATCCGGTCTATGCCAACCCGCGCGACCGCTTGTTGTCGCTGCTGAAGCCTTCCGGTGATCGGGCCAGCCGTACCTTCCGAGCGCTGGATGGGATCACCTTGGTCGTGCCCAAGGGAGAAACGGTCGGCATCATCGGTCGCAACGGCGCCGGCAAGTCGACTTTGCTGCAGATCCTGTGCGGCACGGTGCGTCCGACGTCGGGCTCGGTCAGTATCCGCGGGCGCTTCGCCGCGCTGCTCGAGCTGGGGGCGGGTTTCAATCCGGATTTCTCCGGCCGCGACAACGTGTACCTGAGTGCGTCGCTGCTGGGACTGAGCCGCAAAGAGGTGGACGACAAGCTTCAGTCGATCATCGACTTCGCGGATATCGGCGATTTCTTCGACCGGCCGGTCAAGACCTATTCCAGCGGCATGTATGTGCGCCTGGCGTTCTCGGTGGCCATCCACACCGAACCGGATGTGCTGATCATCGATGAAGCGTTGTCGGTGGGTGACATCCGCTTCCAGATGAAATGCCTTGCACGCATCGAACAGATCCGTGCACGGGGCGCCACCATCCTGTTTGTGTCGCATTCGCTCGAACAGGTCAAACGTTTTTGCCAGACCGCGTTGTGGCTGGAAGGCGGCAAGGTCAAGCTGCATGGCGAAGCCAGCTTCGTCGCCGACCGCTTCCGCGACTATGAACTGGGCAAGGACCTTGCCGTGGCAGAGGGCGCGGAAGTCCGCCAGGCACCAGCCCCGGGCAGCATCCCGGCCCACCTTGAAACGGTTGCACTGAGTACCGACATGCTCGCGCCCTTCGAGCCGTTGACGGTGGACATCAGCTATACCGTTGGCGATGAAGTGGTCGATGGCTTGTTGCTGGGGGTCGCGATCAAGGGCATGGATGGCCTGCACATCTTTGGTCCCAATACCTATCTTGAGCGGGTGGTGATTCCCACCTCGCGGGGGTCTCATCGCGTCAGCTATTGCATTCCATCGATGACCCTGCTGACCGGCAGCTACCGCGTTGACGTGGGACTGTTCACTGACAAGGGCCTGGTCTGCCTGGACTATCTGTCCGAAGCCAGCGTCTTCACCGTGGCCGCACCCTACTTCAGTGAGGGCGTGGTCTATATCCCGCATGAGTGGAAGGTCCATGACCCCGACGCTTCTTGAAATTCCCTTTGACCATTACCAGCGCTACGGTGCGGCGACGCACCTGTTGCAAGCGCTGGATCTGCCTGCGCCGCGGGTGCTGGAAGTAGGGGCCAACCGTCAGCGCCTGCTCGGGCAGTTCCTGCCACAGGCGACGTTCCTGTACACCGATCTGCATGCCGAAGGGGACGAGAAGGACTTCGTTGTGGCAGACGCCACTGCGCTGCCTTTCCCGGAGCAGGGCTTCGACGCGGTGGTTTCGCTGGACGTGCTTGAGCATATTCCCGCTCCCCTGCGTGCCAAGGCCGCTACCGAAATGGCGCGTGTCGCCGGCCGTGCGGTCATTGTCGGCTTCCCGCCGGACCAGCCTTGGGTGCGCGATGCGGAACTGGATGCGAATGGCCGCTGGCATGAGCTGTTCGGCGAGGACTACGTCTGGCTGCAGGAGCACAAGGAGTTCGGCCTGGTCGACACCGCCGAAATCGTTGCCGCATTTGAAAGCGCTGGCATGACGGTGCTGCGCTTCGGCCAGGGCAATGCCGCATTGTGGTCCAGCCTGATGGGCGCTCATTTCATCAAGGTGAAGTTCCCCGAGCTGGAACCACTGGTCAGCGCCGCCGACCGTCTCTACAACAGTCGGGTGTTCGCCGGCGACCACAGTGACCAACCTTATCGCGAGTACTGCGTGGCGGTGCGACTGCAGAGCGATGCCGCGCGCCTCCAGGCCAATCCGCCGTTCCGTTCCGAACTCGACGTGGAAGCGACTGCGCTGCTGACCGGGCTTGCGGGCGGGTTGCGTGACCTCGCTGTGCGTACTGCCAATTCCGAGAGGGAATGGGAGTCCACGGCGCGGCTGCTGGATGCCTACGTCACCGATCTTGCTGTGGCCAAGCGCGAGTGGGGTGCCACCGCCACCTATGCGCAGCAGCTGCAGCAGAGCAAGGATGAGGCGAACGCCAGCTGGACCGCGCACCATGCGGAATGGCAGCAACGGGAGCAGCAGCTCAAGGCGCATATTGCCAATGAGCAGCAGCAGGCGCAGCGCGCCCAGGCGCGCATTGGCGAACTGGTGGAGGCCGCGGAGATCGCCCGTCTGCGGGCACTGGATGTGGAACGTGAGCTCGAGCAGCGCCTGCAGCAGCGCACGGCGGACTACCAGCGCTCGCGCCGCAAGTGGAAAGCCGCAATGGTGGGGTTGGCGCTGGGGTGCCTCGTCATTGGCGCGCTGGTGGGTTGGGGCGTGTCTTGATGCGATGGGGCAACCGAAAAGTGATCGTACTGAATCAACGAGGTAATGCCTGATGTCCAAGATGGGTAATCTGCTTCGCGGAATCTATTGGAGCATTCGTCGCGCGCAGGGACAGGGTGTTTCTGTCGGCACCATCCTCTCTGCTCTGGCCCGTGCTGCCAGCAGGGGCCCCAAGCATCTGGCCCGGGCGATTCTCGCGTATGCCAATGGATCGCACACACAAGCAGCGACCACGCCTCCGGACGTTTACACCGAATGGCTGCGCCAGCAGGCGCCGGCCACGGTTCCGGCCGACGCCGGCCTGATCAGCATTGTGATGCCGGTCTGCAACACGCCGGAGGTGTTCCTGCGCGAGGCCGTGGCCAGCGTCGAAGCACAGACCTACTCGAACTGGGAGCTGTGCATCCACGATGACGCGTCCGATCAACCGCACGTGGCACGCGTGCTGGAAGAACTGGCGCGGCGGTTGCCGAACCTGCGTGTTTCACGCTCAAGCGAACGGCAGGGCATTGCGGCCACGACCAACGCTGCGGTAGCACTGGCCAAGGGGCGCTGGATCACCTTCCTCGACCATGATGACCTGCTGGAGCCGGATGCACTGGCTGCGGTGGTCGCGTGCCATGTGGCCACATCGGCAAGTGTCGTCTATACCGACCATGATGTGCTGGGCGAAGACGGCCGCCTTCGCCATCCGTACTTCAAGCCCGACTGGAATCTGGACCTGTTCCTGTCGCAGATGTATCTGGGACACCTGGTCAGTTTCGACACCGCGCTGGTCCATCAGCTGGGTGGGCTGCGAAGTGACTGTGACGGCTCGCAGGACTACGATCTGGTGCTTCGCTGTGCGGCAGCTGGCGCCACCATCGCGCATGTTCCCAAGGTGCTCTACCACTGGCGCGCGCACGCCGGTTCCACTGCGGCCAATGCCGGCTCCAAGCCCTATGCGCACCACGCCGGTCGCCGCGCGCTGCTGCAGCATGTGCAGGCAATCCATCCCGGGGCGCAGGTGGACGATGGCGAACAGCTGTTCTGCTATGACGTTCGCTATCCGTATGCGGACAAGGGGCCCTTGGCCAGCATCGTCATCCCGACCCGCGATGGCTTGGACCTGTTGCGTACCTGTGTGGAATCGCTGTACGCGAAGACGAACTACCGCGCCTTCGAGATCATCGTTGTCGACAATGGTTCAACCCAGGATGAGACCCTGCAGTGGCTGGAAGCGATGTCCCGCCGTGACAGCTTCCGGGTGATCCGCGCAGACGTACCGTTCAATTGGTCGGCACTGAACAATCTGGCTGCCCGCGAGGCGCGTGGCGAGGTTCTGGTCTTCCTCAACAACGATACCGAGATCATCGACGGACAGTGGCTGCAGCGGCTTGCCGAAAATGCGCTGCGACCGGACGTGGGCGTGTGCGGTCCGTTGCTGTTGTACGGCGACCGCACCATCCAGCATGCCGGTGTTGTGATCGGCATGGGTGGCTGGGCCGACCACGTCTTCAAGGGCGAGGCGCCCGTGCACAACCAGAATCTGTTCGTGTCGCCGGTATTGCAGCGCCAGGTGCTGGCCGTGACGGGGGCCTGCATGGTGGTGGCGCGTGACACGTTCGAGTCGCTGGGCGGGTTCGATGAATCCTTCATTGTCTGCGGCAGTGATGTGGAGCTGTGCCTGCGCGCGCATGCGCGTGGCCTGGCCACTGTGTACGTCGCACGCGCGGTGATGATCCATCACGAGTCCAAGACGCGTGATCCGCGTGCGATCCCCGAGAGCGACTTCGTGCGCTCGGCCGAAGCGTATTCGCCGTATCGCGAAGAAGGCGATCCGTTCTTCAGCCCGAACCTGGACTACATGGCCTCGTCGCCCCGTCTGCGCGGGAGCGCGCAATGAGTCGCCTGGGTAACCTGTTGCGGCGCGTCGCCGCGCGGCTGGATGCAAGCGCTCCCGGTGCGCCCACCCCCAGTACCAACGTCGCCGAGATCACCCCATGTACGCCCAGGCATGATGCCTGGGAAGGCAAGCGGCTGAATCTGGTGCTGCCGTCGATCAATAAGCAACATTACTTCGGCGGCATCCACACAGCCGTGCTGATCTATCGTGAGCTGTGCCGGCATTTCCCCGCATCGCGGATCGTGCTGGTCGACAGTTCACCGGATGAAGAAGCGCTTTCGCGTTTCTCCGACCATACGCTGGTCCCGGCAGACCAGACCTCCAGTGCGATGCGCCAGATCGTACCGTTCAGCGATCGCTATCAGAAGACCCTGCCGGTTGCCGGCGAGGACATCTGGGTGGCAACCGCCTGGTGGACCGCATACGCGGCCCAGCGGATGTTGCAATGGCAGGGCAACAATGGCGGCGTTGACCGCCCGATGGTCTACCTGATCCAGGATTTCGAGCCAGGGTTCTATCCATGGTCCAGCCAGTACGCATTGGCTTTGAGTACCTACCGTTGCGATCGTGACATCGGAATTTTCAATACGGGCCTGCTTGCCGACTTCTTTGAACAGCACGATCTGCGCTACGCGCAGCGCTCGGTGTTCGAGCCGGTGCTGCATGACGGCCTTCGGCCGGCCCTGCAACAGGTCCGCAATGCGCCGGCTGCGCGTGATCGCCGCATCGTGGTCTATGCGCGCCCTGGTACGCCGCGAAATGCGTTCGAGTTGATCTGTGAAGGATTGCGCCTGTGGGGATGGAAGGACGCACGTGCAGCACAGTGGGAGGTCTCCGCGCCCGGTGAGCTGCAGTCCGACCTGGACCTGGGACCGTTCAGTCTGAAGGCACTGGGCAAGTTGAACATCGATGCCTACGCTGAGCTCTTGTCCACTTCGGCCTTGGGACTGTCCTTGATGGTGTCGCCACATCCCAGCTATCCACCGCTGGAGATGGCCGCGTTCGGAATGGGCGTGGTCACCAATCGCTATGACAACAAACACCTGGACGAGACGACAGAGAACATCGTCTCGCTGGAATCGATGACTCCGGAGGCGATCTGTGCGGCATTGATGGCCCAGGTCGATGCATGCGAACGGAGGCAGATGATGCCAGGTTCGATTGCGTGCCTGGAACATCCGCTGCTGCGCGCGGGGAGTTTCGACAGGATCGCCGAAGATGTAATGGACGCCTTGCGCCTTGCGCCTTGAGGCGTGAGGTTGAAGATGGAATCTTGATTGTGAATGATGCCCCTGTGTGGCCGGTGCGCGGCCAGACTCTGCGCGCCTACCTGTTGCCGGTCGTGATCCTGGCCCTGCTCGCCGTGCCGTTTGTGCACAGTGGTGAGCAGGCGCAGTTCCTGCTGCTGCTTGCCGTCGGTTTTGCCGGCATGGCGGGGCTGGGCGAGCTGGTCGCCCGGATGTTCCGGCTGGATGCGGTGCTGCAGTCGCCGGCGATCTTCGTGCGCGTGTTGCTGGGCCAGACAGGCTTGGTGGTGCTCTGGCTGCTGCTGGCACCGTTGACCTGGGTTTGGGGGCGGGCATTGGGCCTGCCTCTTGGTCTTTCCCTGATGTGCCTGGCCGTGGTCGCAGCTTCCGTCACCATCATGTGGCGGAAGCCGTGCGCGCCGGAGGCACGCCAGGCGCACCGCCTCGGCGGCCCGGCATGCCTGCTGCTCGCTCTGTTGGCTGCGCTCTTGCTGCTCAAGGCGGCGTCGCACTACTCCCTGCGCGCCGGTGCCCTGGGCCTGGATACGCATCAGCACATTGCATTCGCCCTGGATCTGTTCAATGCGGGCTATCCGAAGCTGACTGCAGGCCATACAGACTGGCTGGAAAAGTACCCGAAAATGCTGCACCTGTTCGCAGCACTGTGGGCCTGGCCGGGGCTGGGTGCGCACATTGGCCCGTTCCTGAAGATCCAGCCGGTGCTGCAGGCGACACTGGCCGTGTTCGCGTTCGTGGAAGTGATCTTCCTGTGGATGCGGGCGCGGGCGCTGTCCCACCCTGCGCAGGGCATGTGGTCGGCTCTGCTTGCGGTGGTTCTGGGCTACGCCATCCTGCGCGGCACGATGTTCCTGTACCCGGTGGACGATCTCAACAGCACCGGGCGGCTGGCGGCCTTCTCGACTCTGTTGTTGCCGGTCCTGTGCGCGATGTTCGCCTGGCTCGAGCCTGCCCGTTCGCTTCGTTCGTGGTTGCTGGCCTGGCTGAGCCTGCCGCTGGCCGGGGCCATGGCGGCCAAGCTCAACCCATCGCTGGCGATTGCCTTTGTCAGTTTCAGTGTGCCGGCCTGGCTGCTGCTGATGGCCCCGTTGTGGTGGCGTGCCCGGGCGATGCGCGGCAAGGTTGCCGTTCCGTTGCTGGGCATGGTCGGCGGCGGCCTGCTCGGCGGCCTGTTGCTGGTCACCGATCCCTACTACCTGCAACTGATGGCAGAAGCGCTGCCACCGGTACGCCAGTTCGTGGAACAGACACTGGGGCTGCACATGCTGGCCACCCCGGCCGAACTCAGCCGCACCTCTGATGCGTTTCTCGAGCACATCATGCAGGTACTGCGCTGGGAGCTGTGGTATGGGCCCCAACCCGGCTTCGGCATGCAGTATCTGCCCGAGTCGCAGCAGCTGATGGGGCAGCGGCTGTTGCCGGTGACGCGTCTGCTGATTGCGATCACCTCCGTGCTTGCGGTGGCCATGCTGACCATCGCGCCCGAAGCGATCCGGCGCCGCCGCGCGTTCTCGCTGCTGCTGGCTGCCCAGATCGCGTTGATCATTGCCGTGGCCGTGGCGCTTCGCGTGTCGAACATCACCACGCTTGCATTGGGGCACGAAACGCTTGAAGCCAGCCTGCTGAGCACGTACACGCAGCGCTACATCGGCCTGCTGAGCATGTACGCGGTGCTCCTGCACTGGTCCCTGCTGCTGGCGACGCTGGTGATGACTGCAGATGCGCTGCTGCAGTGGCGCTACCCGGCGTTGCCAGCGCGGCGCTGGGTTCGCGTGCCGGTAAACGTGCTTGTGGGTGGCGTGGCGGTGGTGCTGGTCGCCGCCTTCGTCCTGGTGGATATCAAGGGAGTAACCCCGTCTGATCAGGGCTGGACGTTCCCGATCACCGAGGCGGATGTGCGTGCGTTCCGGCGCGCGGAGAGCCAACTGCCAGATGACGCGGTCGTGTTGGCGCCTGCCTATGCGATCGTGCTTAACGGACGCGAGGACTGGGTGCTGCCGTCGATGTATGTCACTCCCTATCTGCCGTTCGCCCAGCGTGATTACCTGTTCAACGTCAGGCTGGGTTCGGGCTACGGCTACTTCGCCAGGGACCTGCGTTCAATGTTCTGCCGTTCGCAGGCGGAGCAGACCCGTGCGATGCTCCGTCGAGCCGGAGTCACCCACCTGCTGGCACACCGCTTGCCGGGACAGAGTGATGCGCGGGTCATGGATGGGCAGTACTGTCTGACCGGTTACCGGCAACTGGGCGCCAGCGAAGAGCCGGTAGCCGTGGGCCCGGACGGGCTGGTGTTCTACCGGTTGGATCCGTGAGGCGGTGATGGACAACAACGAATTGGAGAGGGCAATGCTCGGACAGATGGACATCACACAGCACGCTCGGTCACAGGCGATCGCAGTCGTGGTTCCCAGCTACAAGGTCATCCGGCACATCCTGGACGTGATCGCCACCATCGGCCCGGAAGTCACTGCCATCTATTGCGTGGATGATGCGTGCCCGGAACAGTCCGGGCGTTACATCGAAGCAAACAATACCGACCCGCGGGTGCGCGTGCTCTACCACGAAGTCAACCAGGGGGTGGGGGGGGCCACCATGACCGGCTACCGTCAGGCCGTCGCCGATGGCATGGACGTGATTGTGAAGATCGATGGCGATGGCCAGATGGATCCGGCACTGCTGCCCCTGTTCGTGGCACCGATCCTCAGCGGCGAGGCCGACTACACCAAGGGAAACCGCTTCTGGGATCTTTCACACATCAGCCGGATGCCGATGCTGAGGCGCGTCGGCAACCTGGGGCTTTCCTTCCTGGCCAAAGCGTCCAGTGGATACTGGCGGTTGTTCGATCCAACCAACGGCTACACCGCCATCCACGCCGCTGTTGCACAACGGTTGCCGATGGAGGCGATCAGCACGCGTTACTTCTTTGAAACGGATCTCCTGTTCAGGCTCAATGCCATGCAGGCTGTGGTGCAGGATGTCCCGATGGATGCGCGCTATGGCGACGAAGTGAGCAACCTGAAGATCAGTCAGGTACTCGGCGAGTTCGCGCTCAAGCATGCCCGCAACTTCTGCAAGCGCATCGCCTACCGGTACTACCTGCGTGACCTCAGCATCGCTTCACTGGAATTGATCGCGGCGCTGGCGCTGCTCGGAGGTGGCGTACTGTACGGCGGCTGGAACTGGATTGTTGCCGCCAATGAGGGTGTCTCCGCGCCGGTGGGCACGGTGGTGCTGCCCTCGATTGCCATCGTCAGCGGCCTGCAGTTCCTGCTGGCATTCCTCAGCTATGACATCGCCAACCAGCCCAATACGCCGCTGCACCGCGCGCTGGCACGCCTGCGCCGTTGATGGGCGCGTCCCGCCTGGCACGCAGCCAGGCGGGACGCGTCAGCTCAGGGGCTGTAGTTGAAGTCGCCGCTGCAGATGCCGGGGACGACCACCTTCATCGGGCCCGCATGCAGGGTGTCATCGCGCACATACAGCTTGAACGGCGAGCCGACCTTGTCCGAGCCCTGCTGGCGCTCGGGGGCGGCGAGAATACCGCGGCCGATGATCGTGCCCTGTGCATCCAGCAGGTAGAGCGCACCCAGACCCTCGCCGAGATAGGTATCGACCAGCCCGCCCTGCAGGCGTGACCAGCCTCCCGATCCGGGCAATGCCCGGGTAACAGGCGGCACCACGCCACAGCCTTGGGCAGGTGCTTGGCCGTAGCGTTGGCCCATGCTCTCGCGCGCACCCTTCAACCACGTACTGGCAAAAATCGACAAGTCCTGGGTGGACGCATCACGTGCGATTTCCAGCGCACGCGGACTGTCCGGATAGGTCCAGAGAATCTGTTCGTCATCGCGTGCGCCCATTTCCAGCGCCATGGCTGCCGTGGTCTTCTCGAAATCGGCCAGGGGATTGTGCTTGACCGCGTTCCACTGCAGCGGCAGGAACATCAGCGGGATGACCAGCAGTACGGCGGCCGCCTGGCCGCGGGCCCAGGAAAAACGACGGCACAGGCGGGCGACCCCCAGGATCATCACGCAGGCAATCACCAGCAGCGCCGGCGTGGTGTAGCGGCTGGCCACAGCACTGTCCAGGCCGAACACAATGCGGCTGCCGGCTACCGCAAATGCCGATGTGCCCAGGTAGCCCACGAACAATGAAAGTGCCAGTTCCAGATCGACGCCGCGGTGCTTGCGAAGCAGCGTGGTGCCTGCCAGGTAGAGAGCCAGGATGGTGACAATCGCGCCGCAGCCGACGGCGACGTAGAGGTTGGGCTTGTCGTCACCGGCGAGGTGCGCAAAAGGGCTCCCTAGATAGGCAAAGAGGAACCACATCACGCCGCGCGGCGAATCACGAAGGGTGCTGGACAGCGAACCATGGGTGCCCGGGGACACGTAACCATGGAAGTACAGGGCCGTGACCCCCAGGGCGACCACCGCCACCAGGACAATGCGCTTGGTGCCCTGTCGGCCGAGAATACAGCCGGCCAGCAGCAGCCAGGTGGCCAGGACGCCGTTGGCCATGCTGCCGGCGGCCACTACTGCCAGCAGCAGGGCGGCACCGAACCAGGCATTGCGGCAGCGTGGGGCCACGCTGGAGCGCCATAGCAGCAACAGGCTGGCAAGCGGCAACAGCTGAGCCAGGAAGAACTGGCTCTGGAAGCCCCAGGTCAAGTTGTTCTCCTGGGTCCACAGCAAGGCCAGGCTCAGGATCACCGCGGCGACGATGCGCATTGCGGAGGTGGCCGTGGGAAGGATGCGCAGGGCGCACCAGGCCAGCAGCCCGAAGGTGATGAGCGCCAGGGCATAGTTGACGATCAGCAGGAACACTGCATGACCGCCGAAGTACTTCAGGTCGATGAAGAACAGAAGCCTGGCCAGAATGATGCGATGTTCGTTGTGCTGGGCCCACCAGGCCGAAAGGTCGCTCTGCTGGCGCAGATAGAAGCCGAGCGTGCCGTCCCACATGTCCCAGAAAGGGACCGGGCTGTAACCGTGCTTGCCGGCAAGGACCGCCAGCACGGCATACAACAGTGCGAGGGCCAGGCCCAGGAGCATGGCCGGCTGTCGCAGCAGTGAACGCAGGCCTGCGGGTCCCGGAGAAGCAGGCGAGGCAGGAGGAAGGGTCGACATGCCTAGGATTTCCTGAAGGTGAAATGCTTGTGCCCGAAGTAGCTCACCACCGCCGGCGCAATGACGCCCAACGCGTGTGCGAGCGTTTCAGGGTGGAAGGTCAGGCCCATGCATGGGAAGACGTAATGACTGAACAGCAGGCTGACAACCAGGGTCTGCAGCAGGGCCAGTGCGTTCACTGCGACGAACCACATCACCTGCGAGGCCAAGGGCTTGTTCGCGTCCTTGAAGACATAGGCCCGATTGAGCAGGAAGGCGGTGGCCATGCCAATGAGATATGCCAGGACGATCGCAGGCACATATGCCATGACATGGCTCAAGGCGATGCGCGAGCCGAAGTTCGCGATTGCGGCCAGACCACTGGCGACAATGAAGAGAATGAAGCGGCGCTCGATCATGACTGTCGGCGGCGGAGGTTGAAAACGATCATCTGGAGACTTCTGGGTACTGTGTGGAGGAGGCTGGGGACGACGGCAGATCCTGCGGGCCGAGGCGGTTGTCGAACAGACTGCGGCTGACCAGCTGACGGCATTGCTCTGCCGTGAGCGGGGCGTGCCATAGGTTCTCCAGCCGTCCAGTCCAATGCACGGCTGGGCCGGCAAGCGAGTGACCGGCCGTACAGCGCTGAACCTCTACCCGCCAGTCCAGCGTGGTGTGCGTGCGGAATCCGTACTGTAGCGTCTGATGCAGGGGGGCCAGCAACAGCACCACCAGCATCACCCGTGCCGGGCCGCGGGCCCCGCCAATCAGATGGATCAGGATCCAGGCAAGGAACACGTAAGGATAGAAGAAGTAGCGGGGTCCGCCACTGAAGGGGTCCAGCGGATCGACCGGCACCCGAGCTGCGGCAGCGGCGACCGACAGCAGGAAGCAGGCGATGAGCGCAGGCAGCACCCAGTTGCGTTCACGTCGCTGGGCCCACGCAGCAGCTAGGATGACGATCGAAAGCGCCACGCCGATGCCCGCAACGAGTGCGGGCTGGGCCAGGTCGTGGCGCCAGAACAGGAAATGACCGACGAAGCGCTCCAGCAGCGCCGGGATGCCGGGGAGCGAGCGGTGCTCCTGGGAAGCGACCGGGTTCAGCACCACAAGCAGTGCCTGCATCGCGCCGAACAGGCCGGCGACGGCCAGCAGGTACCACTCATCGCGCCGACGCAGCAGAAGTGCGCGCACGCCGTAAAGCGGCACCATCATCACGATGAGCGGCGAAGACAGCGCACCGAGCAGCAGCATGGGCAGCCGCCAGCGAAGCCCGGGAGAGCGCTGCTCATCCCAGAACAGCGGAATCAGCACCAGGAAACCGCCCCACCACAATGCATAGGCCGATGTGGAGAAGACCTCCGCATCGGTGGGAACCGCAAGGACCGCCAGCGCGCATGCCCAGGGAGCGCGCAGGCGCGTCGGGGCTAGGGCCAGCGTGACCATGACCGCCATCGTCATCGCCGCCGCCAGTGCCAGGCTGATTTCCGGCAACCAGCGGAACGACAACGTGACCGAGATGGCGTTGATCAGCTTGTTGGGCAGCAGGATGTAGCCGGCCACCGGCTGGACCAGCGTGCCCCATCCGTAATGCAGGAAATCCGGCAGCAGGTCCTTGCCATCTTCCACCCAGACGTAGGGGTGCCGCCATTGCGACGGACGGCGCAGCACGAGTGCCAGCAATGTTGCCGCTGCAACGGATGCACCGACCCAGAGGCGTTGACGTCGGTGGCGCGGGGCGTCGGAGAGCGCGTTGCGCTGACCGATGCGGCCCAGCCAGGGATACAGCACCGCGACCAGCAGCAGCCCGATGCTGACCGGCAGCCATCCACCGTAGCCGGAGACAATGCCCACGCCGATCCAGCCGAAGCCTTCCTGGGCCTGGTCGCGCACGATCAGGCGGCTCTGTTGCGCCTGCAACGCAGGCGGCACATCGATGACCCAGCGGACCCAGCGGTCCCCCGCCCGCGGTAGCGGAACCGGTACCTCCGCTCCGTCGGACCCGGCCAGGACCGCGCTGATACCCGGGGTATCACCGTAGCCGGCGATCTCGATCGACACTGATGGGGTGCCGGCGGGGATGGGTTCGACGACCAGTTCTGCCGTATCAGCGTTCTGCAGGTCGCAGAAGGAAATCGCTCGTGGGCTGGACGACGTTGCCTGCTTCAGGAACGGCGACAGCGCCTGCGAGCATCCACCGCTGATGCGGCCTTGATACCCGCGGTCGCTGAGGCCCAGTATCGCCACGACCACCGCACCCAGTAGCAGGAACAGGCGCAGGAACATACTGCTCCCAGGGTGCAGGCGACTGAGGATGGAAAAGCTTGGCATCGTGGAGGGCCGCCTGGAGGACAATAGGTAGTGGTTCAGCGGCTGGCGAGATCTGCCAGCGTCGCCCCTACCGCGATGCTCTCGTTGATGGAACGGTCCTCGGGGTAGTAGTACGCCGTATCGGCCATGTAGAACCCCTCCAGGGGCGTCTTCATCGGCGGCAACATTTCCTGGAACCCCGGCGGGCAGATGGTCTGCGCGTACTCGTAACGGTGGCAATGGGTGGCCTTGATCCATTCCGGCCTGAACGCAGGATTGATCATCGGCAGGTAGCTGATGACCTCATCGATGAGTTGCTGGTTGCTCCATTGCCACTTCGGATGGGTCTTGGGCATGTAGTACGGCGCATACACGATGTGCTCACCAGTACCACTACCAGGATTGAGGTTGCTGTACTCGATCAGGCCGGGAATGGTGATTCGATCATCGCTGATGTTCATCCAGAAATTCTCGCTGACCGGGTGCGAAAGCTTCAGGATCACGCAGGCTACGGGAATGTTCTCGATGGCGCCGACCTGGTCGGCAAACGCCTTCGGCAGGCCCGGAACCATGCCGGGCACGTACTGGATGGGCGCGGTGGAAACCACGGTTTCATAGGGATGATGACCGTCGGGCGTGCGGATGCCGGTGACCTTGCCCTCGACAGAGGTGACTTCCTGGATCGGCTGGGAAAGCAGGATGCGCCCGCCGAGGCGAACGACTTCCTTGGCCATCCTGTCGAGCAGCACAGCCGAGCCGCCTTGCAGGTAACCCATGCTCTCGTTGAACAGATTGCGACGCGATAGCGCCACGCGCTTGATGCGTGTGCCGATCCAGGATGCCGACAGATCATTCTGGTACTCGAAGAACTTCAGCGCGAATGCCTTTTCCCACATCACCTTGTAGGCCTTCGGGCCGATCCAGCGGGTGATCCAGTCGCGCGCGTTCGCCTTGTCCAGAGCCGTCCAATCCTGGATGCCCTTGGTGTGCATCACGTGCAGGGCGTAGCGCACCTTGTCGATCAGGCCCAGATGCGGGAAGCCTAGCAGGGCGAACGGCGTGCCCCACTTGTGCAGCTTGCCCTGGTAGTAATAGCCCATCTTCGTATCCGTCCAATGCAGACGATCGGACAGCTGCATCTCGTCCAACAGCTTGAACAGCGGATAGTCGGTCTTGCAGATGAAGTGGTAGTAGCGTTCGATGCGCAGGCCGTCGAAATCGAAGTCGGCCGACATGCCGCCGATACGGTCATCACGCTCGTACACATCAACCTGGTGACCTTTCTTCAGCAGCTCAAGGGCTGCCATCAAGCCCATCGGGCCACTACCAATGATGGCGAAAGTGCTCATTCGAATTGGGTTCCGTCTGTTCTGTTTGTTCAGCGCTGCAGCACGATGTGGCTGTAGCGCGGGTCGGTATAGCTTTCGCGGATTGCTTCCTCAAACGGCGTCTGCTTTACCCCAAAGACTGCTTCGGTATCGACGCCCTTGAAGTCGTCGCCGGCGCTCAGCGCCTTCAGCTGGTCCGCAGTAAATGGTGGTTTGCTGCTGAACAGGCTGTAGATCCTCAGCAGGAACCCAAAGAAGCCGATCGGGATGTGCACGATCATAGTGTGAAGCTTCTTCACTCGCTTGATGGTGCGGATGATGTCCACGTAGTCCACGCGGGTGTCGCCCACAATGTCGAACACCTCACCGTCGGGTTCGGTCTCGATGCACTTGGCGATGCAGCGGCAGAAGTCGCGTTCGTACAGCGGCTGGCGCATGAACCTGCCGTCGCCCGGAATGGGGAACACGGGGGTGCGCGCCATGAAGCGCGACAGCCAGCCCAGGTGTTTGGGATCGAACCAGCCGAACATCAAGGTGGGGCGCAGCACGCAGTGGCGCTGGCCGCTGGCCACGACCATATGTTCCTGCTCGCGCTTGGTGTCGGTGTAGTCATCCTTGGCCACCGAATTCACCACTGAAGAACTGATGTGCACCATGTAGGGTACAGAGGCCGCCTTGCACGCGGCCAGTACATGGCCCGTCGCGGTCAGATTGTTGCGTACGAACAGGTCGGTGGTCTTTCCCGTGATCTGTGCGTGCAACTGCACAACCAGGCGTGCACCGGAAAACCGTTCGGCCCAGGCGCCAGGTTCGGCCAGATCGGCCAGCACCGTTTCGACCTCCGGGTGCAGCTTGCGCAGGATGTCCAGATTGTGCGCATGCTTGTCGATCGCCACCAGCCGGGTGTAGCCCTGCTGCTTCATCTCCACGATGAGGTTCTGCCCCACCAGGCCGGCTGCGCCGGTGATGACGATCTTGTCGTTCTTGTTTGCCATGGACCAGCTCGACTGCTAATGGAATAAGGTCAGCGCGGCTTGTAAGCCACAACCAGCGCCTGTTTGCCCAGGATGTACCACGCCAGAGGGATTTTCAGATACAGCGACACCAGCCATGGCGCTTGCGGCAGGCGGCTCTTGGTGGTGTAGGGCAGGAATCTGGGAATGACAACGCGGGGCTCGAGTCCCGCCATCAGAACGCCCTCCACCAGGCTGCGGTCGCTCAAAGCTGTGTGGTGGTCGAAGTAGTCCCAGTATTCGTCGTACAGGAAGCGGATGTTCGGCTGCAGGATGATCGCACGGCCACCTGGCTTCAACATGCGCGCGCTCTCGCGCAGCGTTTGCAGCACCAGATCCTTGCTGGGCAGGTGTTCCAGGAAATTGCTCATGAACACAGCATCGACACTGGCATCTGGAATCGAGGCCACGGCCGTGCAGGACTCATTGATGGTGCGCACCCCCTCTGCCGCGAAGCGCCGCACATCAGGATTCAGGTCGACCGCAATCTTGCCGGCTGCAGGAATGTTGTTGATGAACTCGCAATACCCTGCGCCGATGTCGACGACGGTGTCGCTGGCGCTGACGAACTTGCTGAAGTACTCGCTGCAAAGCACCTGCCAGATGCGGTTCTTGTTGGCGAGTTCTTCTGCAGGGAAACGGTGCTGATACAACACATCAAGATCGCGATCGATATCTGGCATGCGGTCGTCCTGGTTCGTGATGTTGTCAGAGGGAAATTCGACGGAACACAGCTTCAGGGATGTTCTTGATGATCATCATGATCGCCCACCAGAACCCTGGCAGGTAGGCCACGGCTTTGCGCTTGCCGATGGCCTTGAGGATGCCGGCCGCGACCTTGTCCGGGGTGGCCCACAGGGCGCCCTTCTTGAAGGCGGCGGTCATGGGTGTATCGACGAAGCCAGGCTTGATCACCAGTACGTTGACGCCGAGCGGACGCAGGCGCTGGCCCAGGCCGCTCAGGTAGGCGGTGACGGCGGCCTTGGCGCTTCCGTACAGGTAGTTGCTCGCGCGGCCACGGTCACCCGCCACTGAAGAAATGACGGCCAGGCTGGCCCCGGACTGCAGGCGCTGCGCTAGCGCGGCGGACAGGGCGATGGTGGAGGTGCCATTGGTCGCGAATTCCTGCAGGGACAGGCCGATCGAGGCATCGCAGGCGGCCTGGTCGGGCAGGGTGCCGTGGGCGATCAGGACGGTGTCCACACCGCCCAGGGAGGCCCAGGCGCTGTCCAGCAGAGCGTCATGGCCGGCCACGTCATTCACGTCAAGCACGCCGCTGTGCACATGCGGAGCGCCGCGTACGCGCAGGTCAGCGGCAATGGCGTCCAGCCTGCTCGCGCTGCGCCCGGCCAGATAGAGCGCAGCGCCGCGTGCGGCGTACAGGCGTGCAACCGATTCAGCGATGGCCGAGGTTGCGCCGATGATCAGGATCTTCTGCATGCTTACTCCATCACCCGGCGCCAGAAGCCGGATGAGAATCGGGGGTCGATGAAGCGGGAAAATGCTTCCCAGGCCGGGTAGCCTTGGCGGAACAGAGCGCCAGACATGCGCGCGTCCTTGGCAGGGTACACGGCACCACCGGCCTCACTGACGATGCGGTCCAGACGGTCGAGCATCTTCAACAGGCCGGGGCCTTCATTGGGGAAATCGAGTGCCAACGTGGTGCCGGGGCGCGGAAAAGAGAGCAGGCCCGACGAAGGCCGGTCGCCAAACTCCTTCAGCACCGCGAGGAACGAGCCGCGCCCGCTGCGGGCGATTTCGCCCAGCAGTGCGGCGGTGGCGTCCTGAGCGGTTTGCGGCGGCAATACACACTGGTGCTGCAGGAAGCCGCGTGGGCCATACATGCGATTCCAGTGGTTGATGCCATCCAGCGGATAGAAATAGTTCTGATAGTGCGACAGGTGGCGTGCGCGGCGTGCCAGTTGTCGCCAGTAGTAAAGCGTATTGAACGGGCGCAGTGTGAGCTTGTTGACCAACGATACCGGTGGTACCAGCGGCATGCTGCGCCGGGGTGCGGAGCTGGGCGTGGCCGCGTGCGCCTCGCCCGGAGCGTGGTCCCCGCGCAGGAAGTGGCCGCGCCCGAGCGCGGGGCCCCTGGCCAGGCAATCGATCCAGGCAACCGTGTACTCGAAATCACTGGCCGAATCACGCGACAACGCGAAGAACTCTGCCAGGTTGTCGAAGCGGATCGATTCGGTTTCGATCCAGGGGCCAGGAACCCGCCGCAGCTGCAGTTCGGCCCAGGTGATGAAGCCGGTCAGGCCCAGCCCCCCCACGGTGGCCGCGAACAGGCCGCTGTCGTCAGCCGGACTGAGTTGCTGGCGAAGACCACCACTGCGCAGCAGTTCCAGGCAGCGCACATGGTGGCCGAAGGTGCCGGCACGGTGGTGGTTCTTGCCGTGCACATCGTTGCCGATCGCACCGCCCACGGTTGCATAGCGGGTACCCGGCGTGACCGGCAGGAACCAGCCACGCGGCAGCGCGATATCCAGGATATCGGCCAGGGTTACCCCGGCTTCGCAGCGCACGATGCCCGTGGCAGGGTCGAAGTCGATGAAGCGGTCCAGGGCGCGGCTTGTCAGCAGCGTGGCGCCAGGATTCAGGCAACTGTCGCCGTAGCTGCGGCCATTGCCATGGGGCAGCACCGTACCGCCCTCCGGCGGCAGCGGCAGGAGGGACCGACGGTCGAGCATCGGAGCGATCCGCTGTTCGACCCGTGGGTAACGCCCCCAGGATTGGCCGAGCGTTCCACTCATATGGCGATCAGCACGATCAGTACGCATAGGCCGATGACGATCTGGCTGCCGCGATCCATGGCCGCGAACACGATCGGGTCGTCGTGCATGTCACCACGGTGCGAGACGATCCACATGCGGCTGATCCAGTACAGCAGGATCGGGCACAACAGCCACAGCAGCTTGGGGCTGCTGTAGAGCTCCAGGCTTTCTGGGCTGTTGATGTAGAGCGCGAACACCAGCACGCCGATGTAGCCGGCGGCGGCACCCAGCGATTGCACCAGAGGCAGGTCGGCCACCGAGTAGCCGCGGCCGATCGCCATTTCCTTGCCGTTGGCCAGTGCCGAGGCCAGTTCGGTGTAGCGCTTGAGCATGGCCAGGCTGAGGAACACGAACATCGAAAATGCCAGCAGCCAGAACGACAGCTCGGAGTTGATCGCCACCGCGCCGCCGATGATGCGCACGGTGTACAGCGCCGCCAGCATCACCACGTCGATCATTACAATGCGCTTGAGCTTGAGCGAGTAGCTCAGGGTCATCACGTAGTAGCACAGCAGCACGCCTGCAAAAGCCGGGCTGCAGGCCAGCGCCAGGGCGAAGCCGGCGAGGGTGATCAGCGGCGCCACCATCAGACCATGCAGCAGCGGCAATGTGCCCGCAGCAAATGGGCGCTTGCGCTTGCGCGGATGCATGCGATCCGGGGTCAGGTCGAGCAGGTCATTGAGTAGGTACACGCCGGATGCGCATAGACCGAAGGCCAGGAAGGCCACGCCCGCATCGATGATCGAGGTGAGATCGAGAAAGCGGTGCGCAGTCAGCAGTGGTACCAGCACCAACAGGTTCTTCAGCCACTGGTAGATGCGCAGCGCCTTGATCCACGTGATCAGACCGCCGTTCTGCGAAGGCAGGTGGCCGAGCACTTCAGTCTGCTTCGCCGCAGCGTTGGCCAGCCCGGCACCGTTGTTGACCACGATCGCGCCAGCGGCATGAGCCCAGACCTTCAGGTCCACCGTGCCGTTGCCCATGTAGTCGAAGCCGCGCTCGCCAAAGCGCGCTGCCAGCGCTTGTCCCTTGTTGCTGCCTGACAGGTTGGTCTGGCCATCGCTGGCCATCACCTCTTCAAACAGCCCGAGGTGGTCGGCAATGGGCTGCACCAGCAGCCGGTCAGAGGCCGTGCACAGCACGCGGGGGCGTTGGGAGGTCGTGCGCAGGATCTCCAAGACCCGCTCGTCATAGGGCAGGGTCTCGGCGGGCAGTTGCACGCGCGATGCCAGCTGGCGCTTTACGTAGGCCTTGCCCCGCAGCAGCCAGAACGGCACCAGGAACAGGTACAGCGGGTTGTGGGCCAGCAGGGCCAGCAACGATTCGTAGAGGACGTCCGAACGGAGCAGGGTGCCATCCAGATCGACGCACAGGGCACGGTGTTCAATAGCCAAAATTCTGCGCTCCGGTGTGCAGTAGGTGCATGGCGGGTCAATGGAGACGGGAGGGTAGGGAAAGGGTGCGGGTCGTTTGCAGTTCGAGATTCGTCATGGCCAGCATGCCCACGGCCACCGCCAGCCAGAGGCTGGTCAACCGAATGCCGACAGCTACCGCCAGGGCCGCGTCCAGCGAAGCGCCGGTGGCAGCGAGCATCAGGGCGATGGCTGCTTCGGTTGTGCCGACGCCACCAGGAACAAATGACACCGCGCCTGCCAGCATTGCAATCGGGTAGATCCCCAGCGCTTGGTGCCAGGCCAGCTGGAGGCCGACGGCAGAGCAGAGTGTGGCGAATGCCAGGGCACTCAGCAGCCAGGCGATCGTTCCCCAGGCCATGCCGGGCAGCGCGACAGCCGGCCTCCACAATGGTCCGGCTGCGATCAAACCATCGAGCAGGAAGGAGGCAAGGCGTCTGAAGGGTGTGACGGGTACCAAGCAGATCAGCCGCAACAGACGTGTCTGCAACCAGGCGCTGCAGCTGGTCAGCAGGAGCAGGATCAACAGCGTCAGAACCAGGCCCAGCACTGCGCCCAGTGCTGGCACCAGGGCGGCTGCGCTCATGCCCAGTAGCGTGAGGATCAGCAGATCCTGGCCTCGCTCATGGATGAAGGTCGCAAGTACGGTGCGCGACGGTACGCCCATACCCGCGAAGTAGCGGATGCGCAGCAGCTCGCCGGCTTTGCCGGGGGATGCCGTGAACGCGAAACCGGCCAGGTAGGCACGCAGCCCGTGCCATTGACCGACAGGGTGCCCCTGTCGTTGAAGTGCGCCATGCCATCGCTGATAGCGCAGTGCAAAGCTGGCCAGCACCAATGCCGAACACACCAGCAAAGGGCCGGCAAGAGCGGTCAGTCGTTCGAGCGCGCGGGTGTCACGGTCCACGTAGGCCAGCACGGCCAGGTAGCCCGCTGTCACGATGGAAAGCGCCAGGACGCCTCGCCATCTGGGAGGGCCGGGCGGCAGAAGGCCCTTTTTTGGGGGGGGCAGGCGCACGTTGGAGGGGCTCCGCCCAGGCTGGTTGGGGTTCGAGCCAGCATTCTAGCGATATTGTTTGTTGCTTTTAACTTCTTCATGCCTTAATCAGCAAGGCGTCTCGGTGCCTTAGCGGTTCCCGTGGTACCCTCCCCGCGTGGCCGGCGGTCTAGGTCCCATGCCAGTGCATGGTGATTGCCGGACAGGGGGGGTTAGGTGCCTGCACGCTTGGCGGCGGCTTCGGAATCCCGAGCGGGCTTCCCGGAAAGGGGGCCGTGTCATTCAAGGAAAAAGCAATGGGCCTGTTGGATTTCGTCTTGGGTTCGCGCAGCAAGGGCAGTAAACCGGTGCTGCACACGGCGGCTTCGGCGGCCGCCAATCTGCATGAGCAGGGGTTCGTGCACCTGACCGGTGTACTGACCGCGGAGGAGTGCGACCGAATCTGCGATGCATTCAATGCGTACGTTGACGAGCACAAGGAAGAGGCTGATCAGTTCGTCATGCAGACCGGTAGGCATTCGCGCCTTACCAACATGCATCTTGTCAGCGAAGCGGCTCAGCTGGCCATCAGCAAGCCGCTGGTGATGGAGACACTTGATACGTTCTTCTCTGATCGCGCATTCGTGGCGACGTCGCTCTTCTTCGAGCAGTCCAGCGAGCAGGCGATCCATCGCGATACACCGTTCTTCCACACTCGGCCGAACAACATGTTTGCGGGGATCTGGTTCGCTCTTGAGGATGTGCATGCAGATGCCGGTCCGCTGCAGTACTTCCCCGGCGGGCACAAGATCGAGATCGAGCCGATCCAGGCGACTGGAGCTACCCCGCCGGAACTGGGCGATGCGTTCAATCGCTACATCGGGCGGGTGGCGGAAGAAGTCAACCGTCGCGGCATCCCGCAGCACATCGCTCTGATCAAGAAAGGGGACTGCTTCATCTGGCACCCGGAGCTGCCGCATGGCGGTACGCCTATCCGTTCGCCGGGCAGGACGCGCAAGAGCATGGTGTTCCACTGCGCGCCGGAGCAGGAAACCATGTATGGCATTGAGGAGTATTTCGGTGCCGTGCCCTTCGCGCCCAAGGAGATCCGCAAGGTGCCGATGACGGCGGGGCGCTCAATGCTCCAGCTGGAACGGCCAATGTTCGCCCCGAACAACTGATCTTTGCATCTGGAGCACCCTCAGGTGCTCCAGATTGCCGATCATCGGGTATCGATGATCAGATCCATCGCTTTGTAGCGTTCGATCGTTTCTTTTGACTGCTCGTAATACGCCTTCTGTTCCGGAGGAACGTAGTACTCGGAGTACGAGCTGTTGGCGTCGGTCAGGATGTACTCGACGCCAATATTGGACACCCTGTCCAGCGCGCATTGCTCGAAGAGCGTGCAACCCAGAAACAGGTTGTGAGCGCTTTTCACGTTCAGCAGGCTGAGCAACGAAGGCGCCAGATCCAGCGAGTTCTTGCCACCAGCGTCGATCGTGTGGTGCTCCACCCCCTTCCAGTAGATCAGCAGGGGAATCTTGTCGACGAAGTAGCCCTGGACACGGGGGTCCGCAGCAACGGCATTCGGCCCGGGGAAAGTGGAGTGATCCGCGGTGATCACCAGCAGGGTGTTCTCATGCAGTCGACTGGCCATGAATCGATCGATGAAGTGGCCGATGTCGTGGTCGTAGGTGTGGAACCTGTTCAGGACGATGTTGTCGCCCTTGCCGTATGTGTTGCTGCCATCCAGGAATGCATGGGTCTGGAAGTTGTAGGCGGCCGCAAAGAATGGCTTGTCAGCTGGCTGCGCTTCCAGCTCGGAGAGCATGCTGTCGAACAACTGGACGTCGGAAAGATACTTCGGACGGGCACCGTGCGTGTTCCCGCGGACGTGGCGGTCATACAGGTAGTCGCGGCCCAGTACGCGGTCGAAGCCCAGAGTGTCGATCATCTTGTTGATGTACTCCTGCTGCGACAGGAAGAACATGCTGCTGTAGCCCTGCGCACGAAGTATGTCTGCGATGCTCGCCCGGGAGACGGCGGTGATGTCGGCTGAAACGTCGCGCTGGCCGATGCCCGTGCCTTCTTCGTTGTACCCATCGACTTCCTGGTGGCCGGAGGTCAACTGCCCGCGCAGGCCACGGAATGTAGCAGCCGTATGGTTGTAGTAGTTGGTGACTACCAGCGAGCCCCCGGCCAGACGGTCCAGGTTGGGAGTCACGCCGGCATGGGCGCTGTCATAGGTATCCATCCAGCGGGCAGACATGCCTTCGGTGAAGATCACAATGACGTTCGGCTTGGCCGGCAGGCTGGCGGTCATCTCGGCCGGGAATCCCTGCTGATAGACCTTCTTCCGCGAGAACTCGGCACGCGCTTCAAGCAGCTCCGCTGCAGTGAGCTGGGCGCGGCCGCTCATGCTGGCGAAGGTGGAATAGGCACGCAGGAACGACGAGATCGGTGCCTCGCCACGCGCAATGACTATCCCGCGAGCCAGGGGCTGAGCGTGGATCATACCGGCATAGACAGCCGCAGCCATGGCCAGCAATGCCAATGAAGTGCGTGGGCTGAAGCGTGGCTCGTCCGCGCGATGGACAACGGCGAATGCGATGAAGGCGAGCAGATAGGCACCCAGCATCGCGTACACGCCGTTGAATGCGATCAGTCCAACCACTTCCTGATTGGCGAAGGCAATGGGTGGAATCAGTCCCCCGGACAGCCATGCCGAATAGAGTTGGGCCACGTAGACGAAACCCGCTGCTGCGGGAATCACCAGCGCAACGATCCGCAGCCACCGGTTGCCGACGCCAAGCGCGAAGCGAGTAACCAGATCGAGCAGTACCAGTTCCAGCAGGAAACTGATGCCCAGGTACAGAAGATCGGCATGCGTGTAATAGCGGTCCATCCGCAACAACAATACGCCGGTCAGTAATCCAGCAACGCAGGTTCCCCAGGCCGGGAGGCGCCGCCACATGTTCAAGTTACTAATGCTCATCAGCCAGATGGAAGAATCTCCAAGGAATTCTTCCTGCGTGCCTCTCGGGAATGGGAATGCGCGAGGTGCCGAACTTGAATGATCGGCACTCCTTGGCGGGCTGGATCATAGGGCTTCTTCACTGCACTGTCACATTTATGATTGAGTGTCGAAACATTGCGTTGTGTAGTGAATTGATACGTTGCGAAACACGTCCCACTCGCAGAGGTGGAAAGTTTGCTGATCGTGGCGATCAATGCTGAAAAATGCGACCGGCTGCGCTGTTTGCAAAAAAAACCGACATCAATGGATGTCGGTTCATATCCATGGAACGCGCTGTTCTTCTGGTTCGCTACTGGATTCTTGGTGTCGCCCGCGACCCTTGGCTTGCTTGGGCGATCACCGCTGCGTAGCGCTCGTGCTGAAAACCAGTCGGGAAAATATCAGGTAATTCCAAGCGGCGATCATTCCCATCACAATGAACTTGGCGATGAGCGGATGCATCCCCGCGGTTCCCACCATCAACAGCATCGCCAGATTGCCGGCGGCAAGATTGATACCTGCGACGATTCCGTACTTGAGCAGCTCCTGTCCGGCCTTCCCTTCGCTATGGAACACCCAGTGACGGTTCAGCAGGAAGCTGACCACAAAACCACACGCGAAGCTGAGCGACTGACTGGCCAGCAGCCAGGAAGGGCCCAAGGTGGTTTGCAGCACGAAAAACGCGGCGTACTCCACAGCGGCGGCGGAGCCGCCAGAAACCAGGAAGCGTAGGAATCTTGGTGTCATGCACTTTCCAGCGTGGACCAGGGCGTCCGAGGACGCCCTGGCCAGCAGCCCGTCCAATGTCAGAGCGCCGCTTCCAGCTCCGGCAGGATCGCAAACAGATCCCCCACCAGACCAATATCGGCAATCTCAAAGATCGGCGAATCCGGATCCTTGTTGATCGCCACGATCGTGCCGGCATCCTTGATGCCGGTCAGGTGCTGGATCGCACCGCTGATACCCACGGCCACGTACAGCTCCGGGGCGATGATCTTGCCGGTCTGGCCCACCTGCAGGTCGCTGGGCACGTAGCCGGCATCGACCGCGGCACGCGAGGCACCAACGGCGGCACCGAGCTTGTCGGCCAGCTGGAAGATCACCTTGAAGTTCTCTTCCGAACCGACGCCACGGCCACCGGAGACCACGCGCTTGGCGCTCTGCAGGTCAGGGCGGTCGCTGGCACCCGCGGCGAGGCCGACGAAGCGGGTGTGGGTCGGCAGGGCAGCATCGACGCTGGCCGCTTCGACGACGGCGCTGCCGCCCTGGGCCGCTTCCGGCCACGAGGCGGCACGCACGGTGGCGACCACGATCTGGTCGGCCGGGGCTTCCACGGTGATGATCGCGTTGCCGGCGTAGATCGGGCGCTTGAAGGTGTGGCTGCCTTCAACGCTCATCAGGTCGGAGACCTGGTTGACGCCGAGCAGGGCGGCCACGCACGGCATCAGGTCCTTGCCGAAGGTGGTCGACGGGCCGAACACGTGGGTGTAGCCCTTGGCCAGCTGCGCGATCTGCGGCGCCAGCACCTGCGCGATGGGCTGCGCGTTGGCAGCGTTGGCCACGGTCAGGACCTTGGCGACGCCGGTGATCTTCGCGGCCTCGGCGGCAACGGCGGCCGGGTCGGCGGCCAGCACCAGCACGTCGATGCTGGCACCGCCGATGGCGGCAGCAGCGCTGACGGTCTTGGCGGTGGCGGCGTTGAGCTTGCCGTCGTGGTGCTCGGCGATGACGAGAATCTTGCTCATTACAGCAGCCCCTTCTGCTTGAGTGCGGCCACCAGTTCGGCCGCGTCCTTGACCATCACACCCTTGCTGCGCTTGGACGGTGCGGCGTACTGGGTGGTCTTGAAGGTGTCGGCGGCTTCAACGCCGAGGTCGGCCAGCTGCAGGGTCTCCAGCGGCTTGGCCTTGGCCTTCATGATGTCCGGCAGCTTGATGAAGCGCGGCTCGTTCAGGCGCAGGTCGGTGGTGACCACCGCCGGCAGATCGACTTCCAGCGTTTCCAGGCCGGCGTCGACTTCGCGGGTCACCGTGGCCTTGCCGTCGGCAATGTCCAGCTTGCTGGCGAAGGTCGCCTGCGGGCGGCCCCACAGCGTGGCCAGCATCTGGCCGGTCTGGTTGGCGTCGTCGTCGATGGCCTGCTTGCCGAGGATCACCAGGTCCGGCTGTTCCTTCTCGATCAGCTTGAGCAGGGTCCGTGCGGCGGTCAGCGGCTGGATGGCCTGGTCGGTGACCACATGGATGGCGCGGTTGGCGCCCATGGCCAGGCCGTTGCGCAGGTGCGCCTGGGCATCGGCCGGAGCAATGGTGGCGACCACGACTTCGCTGGCGATGCCCTTGTCGCGCAGGCGCAGCGCTTCTTCCAGGGCGATTTCATCGAAGGGGTTGGGGGACAGCTTGACGCCGTCGGTGACCACGCCGGAACCGTCCGGCTTGACCTGAATGCGGACGTTATAGTCCACCACGCGCTTGTACGCGACGAGGATTTTCATCTGGTACGGGGTCCTTCAATAACGGGGAGAACGTCCGGTCCTGCAACAGCAACCGGTTCGGGGGTGGGATCCCGATTCTAGCTGGCTTGGGACGACCATGCGAATGCGTATGGTTATGCTGCGCTGCGGCATGGCTCGCGTGAATCCAGTGCGTCGTTCACGTCACGCAGGCAGTCGTGAAGACGAACCACATGTATCCTGTGCTGCTGTGCTGGGGTGCTTCATGGCACCCCTTGGATGAATTTCGATCAGGAGAACAGGTAGTGCCCACATGGCTTGTCACCGGCGGTGCCGGATTCATTGGCGGTAACTTTGTTCTCGAAGCGGTCGCCCGTGGCATCAAGGTCGTCAATCTCGACGCCCTGACCTATGCCGGCAATCTGAAGACCCTGTCCAGCCTGGACGGCAACCCGAACCACGTGTTCGTGCAGGGTGACATCGGCGACAGCGCCCTGGTCACCCGCCTGCTGGCCGAACACCAGCCCGACGCCGTACTGAATTTCGCCGCTGAGAGCCACGTGGACCGTTCCATCGACGGCCCGGGCGCTTTCATCCAGACCAACGTGGTGGGCACCCTGGGCCTGCTGGAAGCGGTCCGTGACTATTGGAAGGCGCTGCCGGCCGAACAGGGAGCGGCCTTCCGCTTCCTGCACGTGTCCACCGACGAGGTTTACGGCACTCTGGGCGAGACCGGCAAGTTCAGCGAAACCACGCCGTACGCCCCGAATTCCCCGTATTCGGCGTCGAAGGCCGCTTCGGACCACCTGGTGCGTGCCTTCCACCACACCTACGGGCTGCCGGTGCTGACCACCAACTGCTCCAACAACTACGGCCCGTATCACTTCCCGGAGAAGCTGATCCCGCTGGTGATCGCCAAGGCGCTGGCCGGCGAGCCGCTGCCGGTGTACGGCGATGGCAAGCAGGTGCGCGACTGGCTGTTCGTGTCCGACCACTGTGAGGCGATCCGCACCGTGCTGGCCAAGGGCCAGGTCGGCGAGACCTACAACGTCGGCGGCAATTCGGAAAAGCAGAACATCGAAGTGGTGCAGGCCATCTGCGCACTGCTGGACCAGCGCCGCCCGCGTGCGGATGGCCAGCCGCGCAGCAGCCAGATCACCTATGTCACCGACCGCCCCGGCCATGATCGCCGCTATGCGATCGATGCGTCCAAGCTGAAGAACGATCTGGGCTGGGAGCCGGCCTACACCTTCGAGCAGGGCATCGCCTTCACCGTCGACTGGTACCTGGACAACCAGGAGTGGGTCAACGGCGTGCTGGACGGCAGCTACCGTCTGCAGCGCATCGGCACTGCGGCCTGAACCCTGGAGACGACATGACGCAGCGTAAAGGCATCATCCTCGCCGGTGGCTCCGGCACCCGGCTGTATCCGATCACCAAGGGCGTCAGCAAGCAGCTGCTGCCGGTGTACGACAAGCCGATGATCTACTACCCGCTCAGCGTGCTGATGCTGGCGGGCATCCGCGAAGTGCTGATCATCAACACCCCGCACGAGCAGGCGTTGTTCCAGCAGCTGCTGGGCGACGGTTCGCAATGGGGCATGGACATCCAGTACGCGGTGCAGCCGAGCCCGGATGGCCTGGCCCAGGCCTATCTGATCGGCCGCGACTTCGTCGCCGGCAAGCCGAGCTGCCTGGTGCTGGGCGACAACATCTTCCACGGCCACGGCCTGCGCGAAGTGCTGCGCAACGCCGACCAGCGAGAGCAGGGCGCGACCGTATTCGGTTACTGGGTCAACGACCCGGAACGTTACGGAGTAGCCGAGTTCGACAAGGACGGCAAGGTCATCGATCTGGTCGAAAAGCCGGAGAATCCGCGTTCGAACTACGCGGTCACCGGCCTGTACTTCTACGATGGCAATGCCAGCGACTATGCGGCCGAGCTCAAGCCGTCGCCGCGTGGCGAGCTGGAGATCACCGATCTGAACCAGCGCTACCTGCGCGAGGGCCACCTGCACCTGGAGGCCCTCGGCCGTGGCTACGCCTGGCTCGATACCGGCACGCACCAGTCGCTGCTGGAGGCCTCCAATTTCATCGAGACCATCCAGACCCGCCAGGGCCTGCAGGTCTGCTGCCCGGAAGAAATCGCGTTCGGCAAGGGCTGGATCAACGCCGAGCAGCTGGAAGCACTGGCTGCGCCGCTGATCAAGAATGGCTACGGCCAGTACCTGCACAAGCTTGCCCTGCGTGGAGTCGTTCCGTGAAAGTGATTGAAACCAAGTTGCCCGGTTGCGTGGTGATCGAGCCGGCGGTGTTTGGCGATGCCCGCGGCTATTTCTTCGAAACCTGGAATGCCGAGCGCTTCGCCGCGCTGGGCCTGCCCGATCGCTTCGTGCAGAGCAACGTGTCGACGTCCGCGCAGGGCGTACTGCGCGGACTGCATTACCAGTGGCCGCGCCCCCAGGGCAAGCTGGTCAGCGTGCTCGAAGGCGAGGTCTACGATGTGGCCGTCGACATCCGTCGCGGCTCGCCGACCTTCGGCCAGTGGGAAGCGGTGGTGCTGAGCGCGGAGAACAAGAAGCAGTTCTGGATTCCGGAGGGCTTCGCGCACGGCTTCGCTGTGCTGTCCGAGCGTGCGGTGTTCAGCTACCTGTGCACCGAGGTGTACCTCAAGGACTTCGATGCCGGCGTGCGCTGGAACGATGCGGACATCGCCGTGGACTGGCCGGTCAGTGCCCCGACCTTGTCGGCCAAGGACGAGAGCGCGCCATTCCTGAAGGACATTGCTGAAGACCGCCTGCCGGTCTACGTGCCATGACCGTGCTGGTGTTCGGTGGCAATGGCCAGGTCGGCCAGGAGCTGCTGCGCGCGCTGGTACCGCTGGGCAAGGTGGTCGCGACTACCCGCAGCGGCCAGCTGCCGGACGGCAGTGCATGCGAAACGGCCGACTTCGGCCAGCCCGACAGCCTGCCGGCACTGCTGGATCGCGTGCAGCCGTCGCTGGTGGTCAATGCGGCCGCCTACACCGCCGTTGACCGCGCAGAGCAGGACGCTGATGCGACCTTCGCTGCCAACGCGCAGGCGCCGGGCGCAATCGCGCGCTGGTGCGCGGCCCACGGCGTGCCGTTCGTACACTATTCGACCGACTACGTGTTCGATGGCCAGGGCAGCGCGCCCTATCGCGAGGACGAGCCGACCGCACCGCTGGGCGTGTATGGCACCAGCAAGCGCGATGGCGAGGACGCGGTGCGTGCGGCCGGTGGCCGCCATCTGATTTTCCGCACGGCGTGGGTGTATGCCTCGCACGGCGCGAATTTCCTGCGCACCATGCTGCGCGTCGGGGCCGAGCGCGATGCGTTGCGGGTGGTGGCCGACCAGGTCGGCACGCCGACGCCTGCCGCGCTGATCGCCGATGTCACCCTGCAGGCGTTGCAGCATCCCGGGCAGCTGTCCGGGACCTGGCACCTGACCGCCAGCGGCCAGACCAGCTGGCATGGTTTTGCCGAGGCGATCTTCGCCGAAGCGTTGGCTACCGGCGTGTTGGCCAAGGTGCCGACGGTCGAGGCGATTCCCAGCTCCGAGTATCCGACCCCGGCCAAGCGTCCAGCCTGGTCGGTGCTGGACAACCGCAAGCTGCAGCAGGATTTCGGCATCGTGCTGCCAACCTGGCAGGACGGCCTGAAGCGGGTGATGGCGGAGCTGGCCTGATGGCCGTAGCGCCGGGCCGTGCCCGGCGATGCCGCGCGGCCGGGCCGATCAGGAACGGGTCAGAGCCCGCTGCGCAGCAACGGGATCCGACCCCGGGCAAACCTCAACTGCGCCCGTAGGTATCCTCGAAGCGCACGATGTCATCCTCGCCGAGGTAGCTGCCGGACTGCACCTCGATCAGTTCCAGCGGCAGCTTGCCCGGGTTGCGCAGGCGGTGGGTCACGCCCAGCGGAATGTAGGTGCTCTGGTTCTCGCTGAGCAGGATCACTTCATCGCCACGGGTCACCTCGGCGGTGCCGCTGACCACGATCCAGTGCTCGGCGCGATGGTGGTGCATCTGCAGGCTGAGCGTGCCACCGGGCTTGACCGTGATGCGCTTGACCTGGAAGCGCTCGCCGTTGTCGATCGAATCGTAGGCGCCCCACGGGCGATAGACCTTGCGATGCCAGGTGGCCTCGCTGCGGCCTTCGGCCTTCAGCTGTGCCACCACGGTCTTGACCTCCTGCATGCGGTCGGCTTTGCCGACCAGTACGGCATCGTCGGTCTCGACCACGATCACGTCATCGAGGCCGACCATGGCCACCAGGCGCTGGCCGTAGGCATAGGTATTGCGGCAGTCGATGGCGATCACGTCGCCCTGGTGGGCATTGCCGTCGCCGTCCTGCTGCGAGACATCGCGCAGCGCAGTCCACGAACCGACATCGTTCCAGCCCGCATCCAGTGGAATCACCACCGCATCGGCGGTCTTCTCCATCACCGCGTAGTCGATCGAATCGGACGGAACGGCGGTGAAGGCGTCCTTGTCCAGGCGGGTGAAGTCGGCATCGCGGCGCGCCTGCTGCCAGGCCTGGCGGCTGCCAGCCAGCATCGCGGGCTGGAAGCGTTCCAGTTCCTGCAGGTAGCGCGAGGCCTTGAACAGGAACATGCCACTGTTCCAGTAATACTGGCCGCTGCTCACATAGCCGGTCGCGGTATCCAGGTCGGGCTTCTCGACGAAGCGCTCGACCGCACGCAGGCCCTGGCCATCGGCGGCCTTGATGTAGCCGTAGCCGGTTTCCGGGCCGGTCGGCACGATGCCGAAGGTGACCAGCTTGCCGGCTTCGGCGGCACCGGCGGCGGCCTGAACCGCTGCGCGGAACGCCGCCTCGTCGGTGATCACGTGGTCGGAGGGCAGCACCAGCAGCAGCGCATCGGCGCCGTCGCGGGTGGCTTCCAGCGCGGCCACCGCGATCGCCGGGGCCGTGTTGCGACCGATCGGCTCGAGGATGATCGCGGCCGGCTCGGCGCCAACCTGCTGCAGCTGCTCTGCGGCGACGAAACGGTGCTCTTCGTTGGCGATCACCAGCGGCCCGCGCGCGGCGATCGGCGCGACACGCTTCCAGGTGGCCTGCAGCATCGTCAGTTCACCCGCCAAGGGCAGGAACTGCTTCGGATACGCCTCGCGCGACAGTGGCCACAGGCGGGTACCGGATCCACCGGACAGGATGACGGGCTGGATGCTGCTCATGCGTTCCTCGGTTACTGCTGGATGAGGCGGGAGATGTCGTCGGTGCGCGCCTGCATCAGCGCGGCATCGCCCCGGGCTTCAACATTCAGGCGCAGCAGCGGCTCGGTGTTGGAGCTGCGCAGGTTGAAGCGCCAGTCGCCGAAGTCGGCACTGATGCCATCGGTGTGGTCCAGCGTGGGCGACTGCGCCGCGAAGTGCTCCATCACGCGTGCGACGGCGGCCTTGGCATCGCTGACCTTGAAATTGATCTCGCCGCTGCACGGGTAGGCAGCCATGCGGTCTTCGACCCAGTCGGCCAGCGAGCGCCCGCTTTCGGAGACCAGCTGGGCGATCAGCAGCCACGGGATCATGCCGGAGTCTGCATAGGCGAACTCGCGGAAGTAGTGGTGGGCGCTCATCTCGCCGCCGTACACCGCGTCCTCGGCGCGCATCTTTTCCTTGATGAAGGCGTGGCCGCTCTTGCACTGCACCGGTACGCCGCCGGCCTGCTCGACCATGTCCACGGTGTTCCAGACCAGGCGCGGGTCATGCACGACCTTGCCGCCGGGGGTGCGCGCCAGGATTGCCTTGGCCAGCAGGCCGACCAGGTAGTAGCCCTCGATGAAGCGGCCGGTGTGGTCGAAGAAGAAGCAACGGTCGAAGTCACCATCCCAGGCAATGCCGAAATCGGCGCCGTGTTCGCGCACCGCGTCGGCAGTGGCGGCGCGGTTCTCCGGCAGCAGCGGGTTGGGAATGCCGTTGGGGAAGCTGCCGTCCGGTTCGTGGCAGATGCGGATGAATTCGAACGGCAGGTGCGGTGCCAGCAGGTCGACGATGGCACCGGCGCCGCCGTTGCCGGCGTTGACCACCAGCTTCAGTGGGCGCAGCTTGCCAGCATCGACATAGCTCAGCAGATGCTGGATATACGCGCTCTTGTCGTGCCGGGCGCTCTGCGCGGCACGCGGCGGTTGCGCCTCGGACGTGTCGGCGGCGACCGCATCGGAAATCGCGAACAGGCCGGTATCGGAGCTGATCGGCCGCGCGTTCTCCTTGACCAGCTTCATGCCGTTGTAGTCCATCGGGTTGTGGCTGGCGGTGACCATCACGCCGCCGGCCGCGCCCAGATGGTCGGTCTGGAAATAGACCTCCTCCGTACCGCACAGGCCGATGTCGATCACCTCGCGCCCGGTACCGCGCAGGCCTGCGGCCAATGCGTCCTGCAGCGCGGGGCTGGTCAGGCGCACATCATGGCCGAGGACCACTGGACCGGGAGCGAGTTGCGCGGCCAAGGCGACGCCGATGCGGCGGGCCAGGTCTTCGTTCAGTTCTTCCGGCACACGGCCGCGGATGTCATAGGCCTTGAAGGCGGGCAGAGGCATTGATCGGGATCCTTGGGGAACTCAGCCCACGATTGTAGTCCCAGTCCTGTATGGGAATCGTTTCCATGCCGCAACGCCACGTGACTGGCGTCCGAGGGTCAGGTTCGCGTCGACCGCTTGCCCGCTTTACGCAGACGCTTGCCGGGCAGGCCCGGCAGCGGCGCCAGCAGCGCCTGCACGTCTTCTTCGCTGAAGCGCGGCCCCGTAGCGCCGCCGCCTTCGAGAATGGAGTCGGCCAGCGTGGCCTTGCGCTCCTGCAGCTCGGCAATCCGTTCTTCGATGCTGCCTGCGGCGATCAGCCGGTAAACGAACACCGGCTGCTGCTGGCCGATGCGATGGGCGCGATCGCTGGCCTGGTTTTCGGCCGCCGGGTTCCACCACGGATCGAAGTGGATGACGGTATCAGCGGCGGTCAGGTTCAACCCGACGCCACCTGCCTTCAGGCTGATCAGGAACACCGGCACCTCGCCCTGCATGAAGCGCTGCACGGGCGTGGCCCGGTCCTGGGTGTCGCCGGTCAGGGTCACGTAGGCCAGGCCCAGATCATCCAGCGCCTGCGCGATCAACGCCAGCATGCCGGTGAACTGCGAGAACAACAGGATGCGCCGGCCCTCCTCGACCATCGACGGCAGCATCTCACGCAGCAGCTCCAGCTTGGCTGAGCCCGCATTGCGCGCCGGGGCATCACCAGGCAGCAGGCGCGGATCGCAGCAGACCTGGCGCAACTTCAGGAGTGCATCCAGCACCACGATATGGCTGCGCGCCAGCCCGCTGCCGCTGATGGCCTCGCGTACCTGCTTTTCCATTGCCGCACGCACGGTTTCATAGAGATCACGCTGGCCGCCCTCCATTTCCACCGCGCGGGTAATGAGAGTCTTGGGCGGAAGCTCTGACGCCACCTGGTCCTTGCGCCGGCGCAGGATGAACGGACGCAGCCGTTGCGCCAGCAACGTGGCGCGGCGGTGGTCGCTGCCGCGTTCGATCGGATGGCGCCAATGCTGGTTGAACTGTTTCTCGCTGCCGAGCAGGCCGGGCAGCAGGAAGTCGAACTGCGTCCACAGTTCGCCCAGGTGGTTCTCCAGCGGCGTGCCGGTCAGGCACAGGCGATGGCGGGCCTGCAGCGTGCGCAGGGTGATGGCCGCGCGAGACTTCGGATTCTTCACCTGCTGGGCTTCATCCAGAATCAGCAGATGGTAGGCATGTGCCTGCAGCGCCTGCTCGTCGCGCCACAGCAGAGGGTAGGTGGTCAGTACAAGGTCGTGCCCGGGAATCGCCTCGAACAGCGTTTCACGTGCCGGCCCGTGCAGGGTCAGCACGCGCAGGCCCGGGGTGAAGCGTGCCGCTTCGTTCTGCCAGTTGTGCAGCAGCGAAGTGGGCACCACCAGCAGCGCCGGACGGTCCAGGCGACCGGTTTCCTTCTCGACCAGCACATGCGCCAGCGTCTGCACGGTTTTGCCCAGGCCCATGTCATCGGCCAGCACGCCCCCCAGGCCCTGCTGGCGCAGGTACTGGAGCCACGACAGTCCTTCGCGCTGATAGGGACGCAGCGTCGCCACCAGCCCTGCCGGCGGCGGCACTTCACCCAATGCGGGTGCCTGCATCAGCCGCTGCACCAGCGCCTGGGTGTCCTTGCGCCCCCGGAACTGCAGGCGCGCCGTGTCCTGCAGCGCCTGCAGGCGGCCACGGTCAAGCGCAGACAGGCGCAGCGGCGCGCCACGCTGGGCGAACAGGTCCGCCAACAGGGCCATGATCGGCTTCAGTCGTGCGGCCCGCAATGCCAGGCGCGTGTTGTCGCCCGTCGTCAACAGGATGTTCTCATCGTCGCCGATGGCGTCCAGCTGGCCACGCATCCAGCGGGGATCGGACTGCAGCACCTGTTGCAGCAGCGGAACCATCGACACGTTGCGGCCTTCCACCTGGATGTCCAGGCCCAGGTGGAACCAGCCCGCATCCGCCGGGTCCGCCTGGATGTCCAAGTCGATCTCATCCACCCAGGTGATGCGATGGCGGAAATCGTCGTCCGTCTCCACCTTCCAGCCCAAGGCTTCCAAGCGCGGCACGTCGTCCAGCAGAAACCGTGTCCAGTCATGGGTGCGCAGCTGGAACTGAGGTCCAGCGCCCTCCAATGGCGCCCGCGGGGCCGTGTCGCGATATAGCCCCACCGTGCGCAGCTCGGCCTCGCGGCGTGATTCCTCAGCCAGGTCGCGAGGCAGCAGCGCAAGCTGGCCCTCCGGATCGTGTGCGAACAGGCTCGGATCATCCAGGAACCGGATGTGCTCGTCGTATTCGAAGGCCACGGTCGCGACATCGGCCCACTGCGAAGGGTCGCGGCGGCCAAGCCATGCCGGCCGGAACTCGATCGTATGCAGGCGCAGCACGGGAATCATCGAGGTGATCTGCAGGGTGGGCAGCGTGTCGCTTTTACCGGGGCGCGGCAGCGCAGAGTCGATCTGCTGCAGCATCTGTGCGACCACCGACGCTTCATTGGGTAACAAACTGGGCAGGCTCAGGAAGGCGTCGGCGTCCTCGGGCCTGACATCCAGCAGCAGTGGGCCGACCTCGCCGGTGACCGGATCCAGATAGCACGCGCTCCGGCCCAGGACCACGCCTCTGGCGCCGCCCTCCACGCTCAACGTGGGTTCCAGCAGCGTCGCGCCCTGCGCCATGTCAACGGCCCAGCCCAGTTCGCCGCGGCGTGGAGCGCCCGGCCGGGCCGGCACGTCCTGCGTACCGCATGAGACCCAGCCATGGCCGCTTGAGACGATCAGCTGCAGGGTGGCCGCGAAGTCGATCCATTCGTCTTTCGTCGCGGGCTGCCGCTGGGTGCGTAGCTGGATCATCACCGCCAGATCAGTCGGGGTGAGGTATGCGGGGGGCTCCAGCAGCAGGTCTGCGGTGATATCCATCCACTTGCCCGGGTTGATTGCACCATCGGCACCGTACTTGACGCGCCGGACCAGCACGGCGGGGCGATGGTTGTAGGTGGACAGTTCGAAGATGACACCGTTCCGGCGTGGCTGGGCCGGCCGGATCCGGGTGCTCTGCCAACGCGAGAGATCCGCCAGCAATTCAGCACGCGGCGGTTGCGCCAGATCCTGTACGGTCAGGGGGCTCTCATCCATGGCCAGCGGTTCCAGCATGTGAGAGACCAGCACCGCCGCCACATGCTTGCAGGCGCGGCCGACGGGGCAGGAGCAGGCACTCTGCAGGCGGCTGCGCGCGGTGCGCATACTGGCGGCCAGATCGATCTCCACGTGGTAGGGATGCTTGGCCGAACCCTGCACCTCGGCCGTCAGCAGACCCTCGCGAAGTTGCCGGTTGCGCACGCCACCCAGGCACTGCTCGCTTTTCTGCAGCGTCCATTCGTCGATCCAGCGGAACAGGTCTTCGTCGGTGAAGGTCAGCGTCATCGTAGATGGAGGGGCGCAGGCGATGAGGCACCCTTCTGGGTGGAATCAGCCATTCTACCCAATGCCCGCCCGGCGCTTCGTCAATGCTGCGGCGCATCCAGGCCCTTCGCCGCCCTCCAGCTAGAATGCCGTCATCCTCAACGTGCAGGGTAGTACAGCAATGCAGCAATCGACTTCCAGCGGCAAGCGCAGCAAGCGCTACGCCAGTGCAGCGGAGGCCTTGCAGGGCGTGGTCGCCCACGGCCAGACCCTGGCCGTGGGCGGCTTTGGCCTGTGCGGCATTCCCGAGGCGCTGATCGCTGCGCTGCGCGACAGCGGCGTCAAGGGCCTGACCGTGATCTCCAACAATGCCGGCGTCGATGGCTTCGGCCTGGGCCAGCTGCTGGAAACGCGGCAGATCAAGAAGATGATTTCGTCCTACGTGGGCGAGAACAAGGAATTCGAGCGGCAGTTCCTGGCCGGCGAGCTGGAGCTGGAATTCAACCCGCAGGGCACCCTGGCCGAGCGCCTGCGTGCCGGCGGCGCGGGCATCCCTGCGTTCTTCACTGCCACCGGCTATGGCACGGTGGTGGCCGAGGGCAAGGAAACCCGCGCGTTCGATGGCAAGCACTACGTGATGGAGACCGCGTTGCGCGCCGACGTGGCGCTGGTCAAGGCCTGGAAGGCCGACGAGGCTGGCAACCTGGTGTTCCGCAAGACCGCGCGCAACTTCAACCCGGCCTGCGCGATGGCCGGCAAGGTCTGCATCGTGGAAGTGGAAGAGGTGGTGCCGGTCGGCGCCATCGACCCGGACCAGGTGCACCTGCCGGGCATCTATGTGCACCGCATCGTGCACAACGCGCATCCTGAAAAGCGAATCGAACAGCGCACCATCCGCGCGGAGGGCAACTGACATGGCGTGGACCCGTGACGAGATGGCGGCACGCGCTGCCCAGGAGCTGACCGACGGCGCCTACGTGAACCTGGGCATCGGCCTGCCGACGCTGGTTGCCAACCACATTCCCGAAGGCGTGGACGTATGGCTGCAATCGGAGAACGGCCTGCTCGGCATCGGCCCGTTCCCGACCGACGCTGAAGTTGACGCCGACCTGATCAATGCCGGCAAGCAGACCGTCACCGCGCGTGCCGGTGCCAGCTACTTCGGCAGCCACGACAGCTTCGCGATGATCCGCGGTGGCCATGTGAACCTGGCCATCCTTGGTGCCATGCAGGTGACCGACAAGGGCGACCTGGCCAACTGGATGGTGCCCGGCAAGATGGTCAAGGGCATGGGCGGCGCCATGGACCTGGTGGCTGGCGTGCAGCGTGTGGTGGTGCTGATGGAGCACACCGCCAAGAACGGCGAGCACAAGATCCTGGCCGAATGCACGCTGCCGTTGACCGGGGTGGGCGTGGTCGACCGCATCATCACCGATCTGGCGGTATTCGACGTGACTGACAAGGGCCTGCTGCTGGTGGAAGCCGCGCCGGGTGTCAGCGATCAAGAGCTGAAGGAAAAGACCGGCGTTGCGTTCCAGCGCGACTGATTGATACGGGCGAGGGGGCGCGTTGTGCCCCCTCCATGTCAGCTGCGTCGGGCGTAGGCGTACTCGTCGCTGCTGGCATCGGCCTCGCCGAGGCAGGCTGCGGCTGTCGTGATGCGCAGTCCAGCGTGTTCACAGCACGCACCCAATACACGTTCAACGGCATGGGCCAGCGTTCCATCGATCTGGCCCTGCTCGATGTCGAATGCGCTGCGATACAGGTGCGCGTCCAATAATGGGCGCAGGGCCTGAAGCCGCCACCAGCCCATACTGCCGGCGCCGAATCGACTGGTGTCCACGGGGGGGGGCAGTCCAAGCCGCGCCTGCAGCCGTGCCAGTAGGGGGCCATTGCCACCGACGAATTCGGCAACGGGAAGCAGATGCCCTTCGGCCACCACCATGCCCAGTCCGGGGTCGGCCTGGAAGGCGGCAAGGATGCGTGCGGCGCGTCCGCCCTGTACCAGCCGTTGCAGTAGTTCCTGCCGCCATTGGTCGCCATCTGCGCGATGGGTTGAGCGTTTCGTGTGCAGTTTCAGCACCACTTCGTGCCCTGCCTGGAGGAGCCGTTCGGCGACCTCCAGGAACGGCAGGATGTCGCGACCGTGATTGTCCACGGCCACCACCTCACCCTCAAGTCCGTGTGCCACCAGGGCCTGCCGAACCTGATCGATCTGCGTTGCCGGCGTGGTCACTACGATTGTCCAGTCCAGTGCTGCCTCGCGCAGCGCGGACAGCACCTCCGGCAGCGTTTCCAGGTACCAGGCATGGAGATGTACTGCCGGTGCCGGACGCGGTGCCGGCGCCGGCAACAGCGCCTCACGGGTGGCCTGCAGCCAGGCATGGCCGAGGCGGGCATCCGGTTCCAGCACGGCACCTTCAGCCCACTCGTTCCAGGCGTTTATGAACACCAGTCGCTGCGCCTGCGGTGCTGCGGAGAGGCGTTCATGAATCGTGGTGCGCAACCAGTCACGGTAACCACGTGGTGAAGCGTGCAGGTACACGCGGCCGCGACCGGAACGTCGGGCCTCGTTGTCCCAACCGGGGTTGACCCCGGGATAGAGCGGGTAATCGGGCAGGGGACGGGCGGCGATTCCGCTGGCCAGTTCGCGCCAGTCGCGCACGTCGCCATTGAAGTCGGGATTGAGCAGCCACTGCTGCGCCGAAAGTGAGCGCGGATTACTCATGTTGGGCGGGAACTCGACCGCCGCATCGAAGCCGATGTCGCGCGGGTCGGGGCGCTCGAAGCCCTGGACGTAGGCCAGGTGGATCTCGCCTACACCGTTATCGCGGCACCAGCGGCGCCAGCGCTCGGTAGTCGCACTGGCGTCGGGCAGCAGGTTCGGGCGATAGACCAGCAGCATCGGCCGACCCTCGACTTTCAATGCACGGCGGTCGCGCAGGTAGGGCGCGACATGTGCGATGAAGGCCAGATCGTCCTCAGCGCTGTGCTGCTGGCCGATCAGGATATCGTCGTCGCGGCCGTCCCAGCGTCGCGCCCAGTTTTCATTGGCCCAGCACAGGCAGAACTGCAGTTCGATGCTGTCGTCGGCCAGCCATTGGCGCAGCGGGTCTTCCATCAGCGTGCGGCCGCTGAACCAGTAGTAATAGAAGCAGAACGCGCCGATGCCATGCTCGGCGGCAAGCTGCGCCTGGTCACGCATCACCTGCGGGTTGCGCAGGTCATAGAAACCCAGATCGGCCGGAAGCCGCGGTTGGATGTGGCCTTCGAACTGTGGCAGCGCTCGGGTGACGTTGCGCCATTCGGTGAAGCCCTTGCCCCACCAAGCGTCATTCTCTGGGAAGGTGTGGAACTGCGGGAGGTAGAACGCGACCAGCGTGGCGGGCATCGGCTCCGGCAGCGCGGCCTTCTGGTGCCGGCGGTAGCCGATCGCGGCCTCGTCGGCACGCCAGCGCAGTTGCGCGCTGGCCCGCAGCCCGCCCGTGCCCTGCTGTCCCTTCGGTGGCGGGGGCACCCAGTCGCCGTGCCGGGCCAGCCAGCGGGTACGCAGGCGGTCGCGCTGTGCCTGCGACAGCGGCAAGGCGCGGAACACGGCGCGCAGCAACGGGAACAGTGATTGACGCACGCTCATCGGGCGAGTACCCGCAACAGGTGGCAATCGGACGGTATCGGCATCTGGGCAACGGTCATGGTGCCATTCTCAGTGCTGGCGACGATGACGGCAAACGCCGCCGTGCTAGCGTGTGACCATGCTGTTTCCCCATGACCTGCCCGACGCCGACGTCCAGCACCTGCCGGGCTGGCTGGCCGCTGCCGACGCCGACCGGCTCATGGGGGCGCTGCAGGCCGACGTGCGGTGGGAGGTCCACCGCATCCGGATGTTCGGCAACTGGGTGGATTCGCCGCGGCTGAGCTGCTGGATCGGCGACCCGCAGGCGCGCTACCGCTACTCCGGTGCCGAGTTCGTGCCGCATCCGTGGCCGCCTGTGTTGCAGGCCGTGCGCGAGCGCCTGCGGGCCGAAGGCCACGGTCGCTTCAACAGCGTGCTGCTGAACCGCTATCGCGGCGGCGGCGACTACATGGGCTGGCACAGCGATGACGAGCCGGAGCTGGGGCCGGCCCCGGTGATCGCGTCGCTGAGCCTGGGTGCGGCGCGCCGTTTCCTGCTGCGCCGACGCGACGATCCGGCGCGCAAGGCCGAATTCGTGCTTGGCCATGGTGACCTGCTGCTGATGGCCGGGCAGACCCAGCGCTTCTACCAGCACGCGTTGCCGAAGATGACGCGGGTGCAGGGCGAGCGCATCAACCTGACGTTCCGCTGGATTACCCCACGTTGACGAAGAAGGGGTCAGATCCCTTTCCGGCAGGAAAGGGATCTGACCCCGCAACCACGTGCCCGGCGAATGCGGAGATCAGCGTGCAACGTTCGGCTGGTCGGCCTGGCCGCTGGTCAACGTCCAGCCCACCATGTCCTGCGCCAGCTGCTGCAGGCCGCGCTCGAACGCCGCGGTCACCGCCGGCACGTCGGTGCTGCCGACCGGCTGCGCCTGGCGGAAGGTGCGGTCGGCCACCACGCGCTGGTCGGCGACATGGATCAGCTTGGCGTTGACCTCGATCACCACGGTCGGCGTGGCCTGGCCCTGGTAATCCGATTCGAAGCGGCGCACGTCGGTGGACAGCTTGTAGTCGGCGCGGATGCCGGCAGTGCTGCGGGCCACGCCGCGGATGCGGCCGGAATCCTCGAAGCCACGCAGCAGGGTGTCCTCGATCATGTCGGTGGCCGGCTGCGCCCAGCTGGCCCCCTTGTAGATCTCAAGCTGGGAGGGTGTCGGCCGCACATTGATGCGCGGGCTGTCGACCATGCGCGCGGCGCTGGGCTTGGCCAGCACCAGCTGCCAGCTGGCCTGCGGCCATGCCGGGTCCGCCTTGACCTGCACGGACGGCGAGTACAGCGTCACCGCGGTTTTCTCGCTGCTGCCGAGGATGGAGCAGCCGCCCAGCAGGGTGACCATCGAAGCGGCCAGCAGCAGGCGCGGAAGGGTGGTCGGGCTCATTTGGGTTCGAACTCCTTCGGTGCGTCGCGGCCCAGCAGGTAGCGCGCGGGGTTGTTCTCGAGGCGGTCGCTGACCCGGCGCAGGTCGCGGATCAGGCCGCGCAGTTCGGTCAGCGTCGGGCCCAGCTGGCCAAGGCCATCGTTGGCAAAGCTGTTGATTGCGGCGCGGTTCTCGCCAAGGATCGAATCGGCGTTGCCGGCGGCCGAATCGAGCTTGGCCAGGGTCGTGTCGAGCTTGTCGATGATGCCGGGCAGCTGCTGCACCAGGTTCCTGTCCAGGCGCTCGATGGTGCCGTTGGTGGTCTTCAGCGTGGTGTCCAGGCTGCGGGCGGCATCGCGCGCGCTGAGCAGCAGCGCCTGCGTACCCTGGTCACGGTCGGCCAGGCCACCACTGATCGTCTCCAGGTTGGCCAGCGTCGCGTTGATCGAGGCCACGTTGCGGTCGCTGAGGATCTGGTCCATGCGCTCGACGATGCGGTTGGCCACGTCGGTGATGTTCTGCAGCGCCGAGGGCGTGGTCGGGATGATCGGTGCCGGGTCCTTGTTGACCGTGGTCAGCGCCGGCGACTGCGGCGTGCCGCCGCTGAGCTGGATGATCGACGGGCCGGTCAGGCTGGTGATCGCCAGCTTGGCGCGGGTATCGGTCTTGACCGGCGTGTTGGAGTTCAGGCGGATGCGCGCGACCACCTGGCGCGGGTCGTCCGGCACCAGGTTCAGTTCGGTGATCGAGCCCACCGCGATGCCGTTGTACTGCACCGGGCTGCCCACCGACAGGCCGGTCACCGCTTCGCGGAACACCACGCGGTACTCCTGCCAGGTGCGGTCGGAGGAGTATTTGGCCGCCCACAGTCCGAAGGCCAGCAGGGCCAGGCCGGTGATCAGGGTGAACGCGCCGATCAGCACGTAGTTGGCTTTGGTTTCCATGGCTCAGGCACTCTCGATCTGTTCGCCACGCGCGGCGCGCGCGCGGGGTCCGTGGAAGTATTCCTGGATCCACGGATGATCCAGTTTCTCGATGTCCGGCAGCGGCGCATTGGCCACCACCCTGCGGTCGGCCAGCACGGCGACGCGATCGCAGATGGCGTACAGCGTGTCCAGGTCGTGGGTGATCAGGAACACGGTCAGCCCCAGCGCTTCCTGCAGCGTCTTGATCAGGCGGTCGAACGCGGCCGCGCCGATCGGGTCGAGCCCGGCGGTGGGTTCGTCCAGGAACAGCAACGGCGGATCCAGCGCCAGCGCCCGGGCCAGGCCGGCGCGCTTGCGCATGCCGCCGGACAGCTGCGAAGGCAGCTTGTTGATCGCGTCGGCGGGCAGGCCGGCCAGTTTCACTTTCAGCAGCGCCAGTTCGTAGTGCCAGCGATCGGGCAGTTCGCGGTGGTGTTCCTTCAATGGAACCTGGACGTTCTCACCCACGGTCAGCGACGAGAACAGGGCACCGTCCTGGAACAGCACGCCGGTATTGCGTTCGATGTGCAGGCGGCTCTCGGCGTCGTCGGCACGCGCATCGCGGCCGAGGACTTCGATCTGCCCAGCATCCGGCACACGCAGGCCGAGGATCGAGCGCATCAGCACCGACTTGCCGGTGCCGGAGCCGCCGACCACGCCCAGGATCTCGCCGCGGCGTACGTCCAGATCCAGGTCTTCGTGCACGGTCTGGCTGCCGAACCGGTTGACCAGGCCACGCACGCGGATGGCCAGTTCGTGGCCCTGGTCGTCGTGCATGTCGATGGATTCGGGGAGGGCGGATGTGCTCATGTCACCAGTCCATGTGCATGAACCACAACGCCGCGAAGGCGTCGATGATGATCACCAGCGAGATGGTCTGCACCACGCTGGAGGTGGTGCGTTCGCCCACCGACTGGGCGGTGCCTTCCACCTTCAGCCCTTCCAGGCAGCCGATCAGGCCGATCACCAGGGCGAATACCGGCGCCTTCGACAGGCCCACCAGCAGGTGCCGCACTTCCATCGTCTCGTGCATGCGCGCGATGTACATCTGCGGCGGGATGTCGAGGTCGAACGCACCGACGGTGATGCCGCCGGCCAGGCCGGCGATCATCGCGATGAAGGTCAGCAAGGGCAGGGTGACCAGCAGCGCCAGCAAGCGTGGCAGCACCAGCAGGTCGACCGGGTCCAGGCCCAGCGTACGCATCGCATCGATCTCCTCGCGTGCCTTCATCGCACCGATCTGCGCGGTGAAGGCGCTGGCGGTACGGCCGGCCAGCACGATCGCGGTCAGCAGCACGGCGAACTCGCGCAGGAAAGCGATGTTGACCAGCTCGACCACGTAGATCTCGGCGCCGAAGTCGCGCAGGATGGTCGAGCCGAGGAACGCGATCACCGCACCCACCAGGTAGGACAACAGCGCCACCAGCGGCACCGCATCCAGCCCGACCTGCTCCATCTGATGCACGGTGGCGGTCAGCCGGAAGCGGCGGGGTTCCTTGACCAGCCGCGCCGCCTTGACCAGGTTCTCGCCGAGGAAACTGCACAGGGCCTTGATGTTGTGGCCGGTGGCGTGGACGCTGACGCCCAGCCGTTCCAGCGCGGCCAGCACGCCGAAATCGCGCTTGGCCTTGGGCCGGTCATCGGCCACTTCCTCGATGGTGCACACCAGCGCCTGGTGGTCCGGCCGGAACTGCAGCGCGTCTTCGTGGAGATCGGCGCGATGGGCCACGCGCAGCACCTGCAGCACGCCGGCCGAATCGAGCTGCTCGATGCCGGTGGCATCGATGCCGGTCAGCGCGTCGGGAACGCCGCGCAGGACTTCGGCCGCGGCCAGCGCGGTCTTCAAGGTCCAGGTGCCGGACAGGCGGATCAGGCCCGGGTCGTGGGCATCCTGTTCGAGCTGGGGGGCGAGGTTCGGGGTGACGTGGGCCATTCGGGTCGCAGCATAACCGTTCTGTATCGGGCTTCGCGTCGAACTTGGATGAATTTCTCCGGCGGGCCCCAGCGTAGGTAATACTACGGCGCATGTCCGCAGATGCTCACACGATCCCCACGCCCCAGGCCACCTACGCACAGCGCGTGGCCTTCGTTTCCGAGATCGCCGGACGCCTGCACAGCTATGGCACCACGGCCCAGCGCCTGGAAACGGCGGTGGTTGCCCTGGCCCGCCAGCTCGATCTGGATTGTGAACCGTGGTCGAATCCCACCGGTATCATCCTCAGCTTCAGCGATCCGGCCCAGGCGATCGGCTCCAGCGACATCACCCGCGTGATCCGCCTGGCACCGGGTGAGAACGACCTGCACAAGCTCAGCGTTGCCGACCACATCGCCGAAGAAGTGTCCAACGGGCGGATGAGCATCGCCCAAGGCCACACTGCGCTGCGCCAGCTGGACAAGGATCCGGGCCGGCGCGGCAAGCTGCGCACGATCCTGTCGTTCAGCCTCGGCGCGGCGGGCGTGGCCGGCATGTGGAAGCTGCCGTGGCTGGACATCGCCACCGCCGGTGTCATCGGCCTGATGATCGGCCTGCTCGGCATGGTCACCGATCGCCGCCCGGCCACCCGCGAAGCCGCCGAGGCGCTGGCCGCGCTGCTGGCCGGCATGGTCGCCACCCTGGTCGCGTCGTTCATTGGTGCGCTCAACCTCAATACGGTGATCATCGCCTCGCTGGTGGTGCTGCTGCCCGGCATGTCGCTGACCAATGCGGTCAATGAGCTGGCCAGCCAGCACTGGGTATCGGGTACCGCGCGCTTTGCCGGCGCGCTGACCACCATCATGAAGCTCAGCGTCGGCGCGATGATCGCGGTGACCCTGGCCGATGTGCTCGGCCTGGATCCGGTGATCCGGGCCGCGCGGCCGCAGGGGCCGTGGGTGGAATGGGGCTCGCTGCTGACCGCCGCATTTGCCTTCGCGATGCTGTTCAAGGCCAATCGCCGCGATTATCCGTGGGTGATTGCCGCCTCGGTGGCCGGTTATGCGATCTCCAAGTTCGGCGGCCACGCCTGGGGCGCACCGGCCGGTATCTTCCTGTCGGCAATGCTGCTGACCGCCGGTGGCAACCTGTTCGGACGCCTGGTCGGGCGTCCGGGCGCGATCATCCGCCTGCCGGGCATCATCATGATGGTGCCCGGCAGCACCAGCCTGCGTGGCGTGCTGACCCTGGTCCAGCAGCAGGACGTGGGCGCCGGCCAGAGCGTGTTCCTCACCGTTCTGAACGTGGTGATGGCGCTGGTGGCGGGCCTGCTGTTCGGCAACCTGCTGATGCCGGCGCGCAAGACACTGTAGAGCCGAGCCCATGTTCGGCTTTGCATATGGATAGCCGAGCGTGGGCTCGGCTCAACATACAGGAAACGCCGGCTTTCGCCGGCGTTTTTCATTGCTCCCCGATCCGGCCTCAGGCCTTCTTGATCAGGAAATCTTCCGGCTTCTTGTTGCCCTTGGCGGTCAGTTCAGCCATCCAGCGCGGCTGCTTGCCACGGCCGGTCCAGGTTTCCTTGGGGTTGGCCGGGTTGCGGTACTTCGGGGCAACCTTGCCCAGCTTGCGGCCGGCGGTCTTCGACGGTGCCTTGGCGACCTTGGCCACCTTGCGCGCGCGCGGGGCCGGGGCGTCGCCGAACAGTTCCTCGATGGTGTAGCCCTCGGTCTTGGCCAGCTTGGTCAGCTGGGCGCGCACCTTGGTGATCGGCCGGCGCTTGGCGACGATGGTCTGCTGCTTCTTGGCGGTACGGATCAGGGCGCCCAGCTCGCGTGCTGACAGGCCGGTCAGGTCAATGCTCATTTACGGTTACTCCGGAAACTAATGTGTGGACGGGACAAGCCAGTCCATGGCGTCGGCGGACAGAATAGAGATGAATTAATCACAGCACAAATGCAGGCGGGTCATGCCGTGGCGGCATGCAGACGCTGTCGCGGTGATTTTGACCGGATTATGTCCGCTGCAATATCGGCGAAGGCCGCGGGCAGAAAAAAAAGACCGGGGCAGGCCCCGGTCTTTCCACGTCAGCCCTGCAGTCGCTGCAGCAGGGTGGCCTTGTCCAGGCTCTCCGCCTCGCTGGCGCGGCGCGCGCGGTACTCGTAGGTGCCGGCGGCCAGGCCGCGTTCGCTGACCACCACGCGGTGCGGGATGCCGATCAGTTCCATGTCGGCGAACATCGCGCCCGGGCGCAGGCCGCGATCGTCGAGCGCGGCGTCCAGGCCGGCGTCGCGCAGCTCCTGCAGCAGGTTGGCTGCAGCGTCGGCCACGGCGGCATCGCCCTTCGGGTTGATCACGCACACCACGACCTGCCACGGCGCCATCGCGTCCGGCCAGATGATGCCGGCATCGTCATGGTTCTGTTCGATCGCGGCAGCCACCACGCGCGAGATACCAATACCGTAGCAGCCCATCGCCATCACCGCCGCCTTGCCGTTTTCATCCAGCACGGTGGCATCCAGCGCTTCGGCGTACTTGCGGCCGAGCTGGAACACGTGGCCGACTTCGATGCCACGGGCGATCTTCAGTTCACCGCCGTCCACGGCACGATCGCCGGCACGCACGTTGCGGATGTCGGCCACTTCCGGTTCCGGCAGGTCGCGGCCCCAGTTGACGCCGGCCAGGTGGAAACCGGCCTCGTTGGCGCCGACGACGAAGTCGGCCATTGCCGCCACTTCGCGATCGGCGACCACGCGGATGGCCTTGGCCGGCGCGACCGGGCCGAGGAAGCCTGGCACGCTGCCCAGGTGCTCGGCGATTTCCGCCTCGCTGGCGAAGCGTTGCTCGTCCAGCCCGGCCACCTTGGCCAGCTTGATCTCATTGACCTCATGGTCGCCACGCACCAGCACCAGCACGAACTGCTGTGCCTCGCCTTCGCCGGCGATCAGTGCCACCGACTTCACCGTGCGCTGCAGGTCGATGCCGAGCAGGGCCGCGACGTCCTCGCAGGTCTTCTGGGTGGGGGTATCCACCTTGCGCATTGTTTCGGTGGCGGCCGCACGCGGTGCCGGATCGGCGGCGATCGCCGCCTCCATGTTCGCCGCGTAGTCCGAACCGGTTGAGAACACCAGCGCGTCTTCGCCGGAATCGGCGATCACGTGGAATTCCTGCGAGGCATCGCCGCCGATCGCGCCGGAGTCCGCCTGCACCATGCGGAAGTCCAGGCCGAGGCGGGTGAAGATGCGGCTGTAGGCCGACTTCATGTTCTCGTACTCGCGCACCAGGCACTCATCGTGCAGGTGGAACGAATAGGCGTCCTTCATCAGGAACTCGCGCGCGCGCATCACGCCGAAGCGCGGGCGGATCTCGTCGCGGAACTTGGTCTGCACCTGATAGAAGTTCACTGGCAGCTGCTTGTAGCTGGACAGCTCGCTGCGCGCGAAGTCGCAGGCGGCTTCTTCGGCGGTCGGGCTGTAGCAGAACACCTGGTCCTTGCGGTCCTTGATCTTCAGCAGCTGCGGGCCGAACTTCTGCCAGCGGCCGGTCTGCTCCCACAGTTCCTTCGGCTGGATGGTCGGGATCTGGAATTCCACCGCGCCGGCCCGGTCCATTTCCTCGCGAACGATGCGCTCGACCTTGCGCAGCACGCGCAGGCCCAGCGGCGACCAGGTGTACAGGCCCGATGCCAGCTTGCGGATCATGCCCGCGCGCAGCATCAGCCGGTGGCTGGTCAGCTCGGCGTCGCTGGGGGTTTCCTTGGTGGTGTGCAGGTGGAACTGGGAGAGGCGCATCGTCGGCTTCGGATAACGGCAGAGATCTCTATTCTGCCAGCCCGGCCGGGGGGAGGGGTATCGGCAGGGCTGCGCCTTGCATCCGCAGTAGTGCCGGCCGCTGGCCGGCAACCTCAGAAGCAACAGCCGAAGCAACAGCGGGTTTCCCGTGGGATGGCGGGGTGGGTCCGGTTGCGGGAGACGCCGTAAACCCATCCATGGGGGCTTGGCCGCGGCATCCATAGCGCGGACACTCCCGCAACCGGAC
>NZ_JBYBLQ010000022.1:0-61003 GCF_059337855.1 Stenotrophomonas maltophilia complex sp. Om-AH-Sm3
CTCAAGGCGGATCGATCCCCGCCTGAAGCCAGCCTGCGCGTGCCCCAAAAGGCTGCCGGCCAGCGGCCGGCACTACCGTGCCCGTCTCATGGAGGGGCCAGGCCCCTCCGTCAACACAGTTGCTACATGGACGTATTTACGGCGTCCCCCGCAACCGGACCCACCCCGCCTACCCTCAGGAAACCAGCCTTTGCTGTTGCTTCGGCTGTTGCCGTTGTGTCGGCAGGTGCAGGGCGCAGCCCTGCCGAATCCCATTACACTCCAGAAGGATTTCCCTGCTGGAGAGAGCAATGAAACGAGTGGTATTGGGCGTGCTGGCCCTGTCGGTGTCGAGCGCACTGATGGCGGCCACCCCGAAATTCGATGGCGCGCGGATCTCCGCCGACGTCAAGGAACTGGCCTCCGACGCCTACGAAGGCCGCTCGCCGGCCACCGCCGGCGAAGAGAAGACCATCGCCTATCTCAGCAAGCAGTTCGCCGATGCCGGGCTGCAGCCGGGCGGCGACCTGAAGGACGGCAAGCGCCTGTGGACCCAGGCCGTGCCGCTGCGCAAGGGCGATATCGTCGGCACACCGCAGCTGGCGCTGCACCAGGGCGGCAAGACCGTGCCGCTGGAGCAGGGCAAGCAGATTGCCGTGCGCGCCGCCATGAACGGCGCCAGCAACGTCGACATCAGCAAGGCCCCGCTGGTGTTCCTCGGCTATGGCGTGAAAGCGCCGGAGCGCAACTGGGACGACTTCAAGGGCGTGGACCTGAAGGGCAAGATCGCCGTCGTACTGATCAACGATCCGGACTTCGAGACCGGCCAGGGTGATTTCGACGGCAAGGGCATGACCTATTACGGCCGCTGGACCTACAAGTACGAGGAGGGCGCGCGCCAGGGTGCACTGGGCGTGCTGATCGTGCACGAGACCGCACCGGCCTCCTATGGCTGGGCCACCGTGGCCGGTTCCAACACCAACACCATGTTCGACGTGGTGCGCGACAACCCGGCCGAAAGCCACCCGCTGCTGGAAGGCTGGATCCAGCGCGACCTGGCCGTGGAGCTGTTCCGCTCCGCCGGGCAGGACTTCGAGGCGTTGAAGAAGAAGGCGCAGCAGCGCGACTTCACCCCGGTGCCGCTGACCGGCGCCAGCCTCGACGCCAAGTACGCGGTGAAGACTGAAGTGATCACCTCGCACAACGTGGCCGCACGCCTGGAAGGCAGCCGCCACCCGGACGAGACGATCATCTACAGCGCGCACTGGGACCACATTGGCGTGGGTGAGCCGGACGCGCGTGGCGACCGCATCTTCAACGGCGCACTGGACAACGCCAGCGGTACCGCCTCGCTGCTCGAGCTTGCCCGTGGCTTCGCCAAGGAAAAGCGCCCGCAGCGCTCGCTGCTGTTCCTGGCGGTCACCGCCGAGGAAAAGGGCCTGCTGGGGTCGGAGTACTACGCCACCCATCCGCTGTACCCGCTGGAAAAGACCGTGGCGGTGATCAACATGGACGGCATGGCGCCGTTCGGCCCGTCGCGTGACTTCGGCATCTACGGCGCCGCGCGTTTCGAGCTGCTGGACCAGCTGAAGGACGTGGCCAAGGGCTGGGACATCCGCTACACGCCGGACCCGAAGCCGGAAGCGGGCCTGTTCTTCCGCTCCGACCACTTCCCGTTCGCCAAGCGTGGCGTGCCGGCGCTGTCCTGGTCGGCCGGCCAGGACTGGGTGGACGGTGGCGTCGCCGCAGGCAAGAAAGCCTCCGAGGACTACACCGCCAAGCGTTACCACCAGCAGGGCGATGAATGGCAGCCGGACTGGGTGTTCGCCGGTGCCGCCCGCGACCTGGAAGTGCTGTACACGCTGGGCAACCAGCTGGCCAACTCCCGTGCCTGGCCGAACTGGAGCAAGGACGAGTCGTTCCGCGCCGTGCGTGACGCCAGCGCCGACCAGCGCAAGTAAGAAGCACCGGTAGTGCCGGCCGCTGGCCGGCACTGCTGCCAGGTTTGCGGACATAACGGGATGCCGGCCAGCGGCCGGCACTACCAGAACGGCTTCCATCCGCACTTTCCGGCCCTTCGTCGCAGGCCGCTTGCTTGCCCGGCGGGCCGCCCTATGCTCGGCTCACCCCCTTCCTCCAAGGCGCCGCCGTGTTCGCCAGCCTTTCTCTCCTGTTACGTCATCTGCTGGCCTGGGCTGCGGCGCTGTTCGTCGCAGGCATGGTCTGGAGCGGCATCTTCAGTGGCATGAACGATGGCCCGGGCTGGATTTTCGGCCTACTGGCGATGTTCCTGATCATTTCCGCGCTGGGCAGTGCCATCACCCATATCCGCCGGGTCTGGCTGGTGGCCGGTCGCCTGGATGCCACCACCTTGTCCGGGCGCCAGCGCCGCCAGATAGAACTGCCGATGGACGCCGGCCACGCGTTCTCGGTAGTGGAAGCGGCGATCGCCGAACTTCCCCGCGTGGAGGATGTGGAAAGCTCGGCCGGCAGCCTGCAGGTGCGCGCCTATGTTCGCCGCGTGGATCTCTGGAATGGGCGTCAGCCCTCGCGCTGGAACCTGCCGGCGCGGCTGGCGATCAAGCGCAACAGCGTGCTGGCCACGGTCACGCCGGGGCAGGGCACCAGCACCGTGACCCTGCTGTTCGAACCCGATGCCGGCTGGTGGGCCGACCTGCTGGCGCTGGACGAGGGCAGCAACTTCGAGAACGCCGAAGCAGTCACCCGCGCGATCAGTCGCCGCGTCGCCGACCAGCGCCGCGACGAACAGGCTGCGGCCGAACAGACCCAGGTGGAAAAGGAACTGTCGGTGGCGCGGCTGAACCTGCTGCATGCGCAGGTGGAACCGCACTTCCTCTACAACACGCTGGCCAACGCGCAGGTATTGACCCGCACCGACCCGGCACGGGCCGAACAGATGCTCGGCCACCTGATCCAGTACCTGCGCAGCTCGTTGCCACAGGTGGACGAATCGGTGTCCACGCTGGGCGTGGAGCTGGAACGCACCCGCGCCTACCTGGAGATCCTGCGCATCCGTATGGGCGCACGGCTGGCGGTGGAAGTGCAGGTGCCCAACGAACTGCATGGCGTGCACCTGCCGGCGATGGCGCTGCAGACGCTGGTGGAAAACGCGATCAAGCATGGCCTTGAACCCAAGCCCGGCGGCGGCACGATCTGGATCCTGGCGCGCGGCTTCGACGACCACGTGACGGTGACCGTGGCCGACGATGGGCTCGGCTTCGGCCAGGGCACCAGTGGTACCGGCATCGGCCTGAAGAACCTGCGCGAGCGCCTGCGCCTGACCTGTGGCGAGCAGGCCGGCGTGGCGATCGTCGCCAACTTCCCCAGCGGCGTGGCAGCGACGATGACCCTGCCGCAGTCGCACAAGGAGCGCAGCCATGCCGCTTGAAGCCCTGATCGCCGAAGACGAGGACCTGCTGCGGCAGTCACTGGTGGAGCAGCTGGGCCGGCTGTGGCCGGACCTCGCGCTGGTGGCCGAGTGCGAGGATGGTGCCAGCGCGCTGGAGCAGCTGGCCGAGAAGCAGCCGGACATCGCCTTTCTCGATATCCGCATGCCTGGCATCAGCGGCATCGAGGTGGCACGCGCGCTGTCCGAGCTGAGCCCGCGCACCCAGGTAGTGTTCGTCACCGCCTACGACCAGTACGCCATCGATGCGTTCGAGCAGGGCGCGATGGATTACCTGTTGAAGCCGGTCAGCGACGAGCGCCTGCTGGCCACCCGCGAACGCATCCTGTCGCGGCTGCCATCGACGCGCCAGGACGATGCCGTGCTCGAGCGCCTGCTGCAGCGGCTGGGCCCGTCGCAGGGCGCGGCCGAGCGCCCGCCACTGGCCTGGATCACCGCCAGCAACGGGCGCGAGACGCAGCTGATCATGCTGGAAGACGTGGCGTACTTCCGCGCGGACAACAAGTACACGACCGTGGTCACCGCCAGCGGCGAAAGCCTGCTGCGCACGCCATTACGCGAGCTGCTGGAAGTGCTCGATGCGCAGCACTTCCGCCAGATCCATCGTTCGACCATCGTCAACATGAAGGCAGTGGCGGCGGTCAGCCGCGACGATACCGGGCGCGGCGTGCTGCGCCTGCGCGGGCGCACGGAGACGCTGGTGGTCAGCCAGCCGTTCATGAGCCTGTTCCGCGGCATGTAGCCGCAGCCGCATCCCCCTGCACCGAGGAATGAACATGTCCCGTCTGCTGATTGCGTGCGTTGCCGTGCTGGCACTGGCCGGCTGCGAAAAATCCCGCAACACCTCGATCACCCGCACCCATGCCGACGGCGTGGACACGCTGTACAGCAAGAGTACGGTGGTCGATGGCGAGGCGCGCTTTCAGTGCATTGCCAGCAGCAGTGGCCACTGCCATTACCTGGTGCTGGACCCAGCGTGCAGCTCCGATGCCGCGTGCACCACACCGCCGCTGCGCCGGTTCGCCGTTGCAGCAGGCAAGACCGAGGCCATGCGTGGGCTACCCGACGGCTTCCGCCAGTGCGTCAGCCAGGACCCGATAGAACACTGCCACCGTGAGTGATCACGGTGGCAGTGTGGGTCCCCCCGCTTCCCTGAAGGCTCAGTAGGCAGGTTGCAGTGTCAGGTCGTGATGGTGCTCGGTCTCGCCCACATGGTTGAGGCGGCCGACCAGTTCGGAGTGCTGCTTCATCCGGCCAATCTCGGTCATGATGCGGATGTCCTCGTGGCGCAGTTCGCGCCTGGCGGTGACCGCCTGCTTATAGTCCAGCACTTCCGGGTAGTGCTCGGCCAGGTCCAGCGCCTCGGCCACGTGCTCCACGCTGTCGGCCTTGGAACTGATGCGGGCGCGGCTGTTGAACGCCTTCATCCAGCGCTCGAAGCCGGCCTGCTGATCGAACATGTTGGCCATGAACCAGATCACGAACAGGATCGAGACCCACGAGCCGAACACGATCACCACGCGGGTGAAGGTGATATGGAAGTCGTCGCGCCACAGGTAGTTGGCGATCAGGCCCAGGATCAGCAGCGAGGCCGCCTGCCAGCCGATGATCGAGGCGATCAGCCACTGGCACTTGGCCTGGGCCAGCACAGCCACTTCATCGCGGATCTGCTGCTCGCTGAGGTTGCGCCAGTGCGCCACCTGTTTGTCGAACGGGCTGCTGTAGAGCTCGTTGTCGCGAAGCAGAATTCCCAAACCCTTGAACAAGGCAATCATGGCTGGCTCCTTGTGGAACGTGCGTCGATCAGCATTGGACGGTGTGGCGGATCCAGTTCTAGCACTTCCAGCGAGCCGTGCAATGGGGGCAATGCCAAGCGGCGCAAGGGTTTGACCGGTGGGAGTGAAAATTGATGCGACGCAGCATCGCAGTCACGGCCTGCGACAGGATGTCGCAGGGTGAAACGTGCTGCGGCCGCACATGAAACCGTCGCTGAGCGGGGAGGCTCGCCGCAGGAGGCGTGATCGCCGAGAATCGGAGCCAACCGCGCAAGACGCGACTGTTCTTCCGCCTCTCCTGGACCTGTGATGCCGGCTTTGCTGCAGCGACTCTCCCGCCCCGTCACCGCGCCGATCCGACGCTGGGTACTGGACGCCTTCCCGCGCGGCCAGAGCGGCATCGATTACGACCATCCGCAGGGCGACCCGGGCTGGTTCGGCCCGGACAGCGTCACCTGGCGGCTGCACGCCGAATTCCCCTCGATGCTCGCCGGTGGCCTGTGCGCGCTGATGCTGCAGACACTGCACCCACGCGCGCTGGCCGGGGTCTATGACCACTCCAATTTCCGCCAGGACCTGGTGGGTCGGCTGCGCCGCACCACGGCCTTCGTTGCCGGCACCAGCTATGCGCCCAGCGGCGAGGTGGAGGCGCTGGTGGCCAGGGTGCGCCGCATCCATGCGCAGATCCGCGGCCAGACCGCGCAGGGCGAGCCTTACGCCGCCGACGATCCGCAGTTGCTGACCTGGGTGCACGTGACCGAAGCCTTCGGTTTCCTGCAGGGGTTCCGACGCTACGGGCGCGAGGTGCCGGCGCACATCGCCGATCGCTATTACGACGAGTACCGTTGCGTGGCCGAGGCACTGGGCGCGGCGGATGTGCCGCGCAGCGAAGCGGAAGTGGCGGCGTACTTCTGTGCACGTCAGCCGGAGCTGCGTGTGGATGAGCGTTCGCGCGAGGTGCTGGAGGTGCTGTCCGGCGTGCGCCTGCCGGTACCGGTGCCGGGGCTGTCGCGCGAGGTGTTCCTCGGTGCGGGCGCGGCGCTGCTGCCGGACTGGGCCGAAGGCATGCTTGCACGCAGTGGCCGTCAGCGCGCCCAGGCTGCGGCGTCTGCGAAGCTGATGCAGGGCATGGCGCCGCTGTTCCGCCGTGCGCTGCCCGACGGCCTCGCCAGCCGCGCCTGTGCACGCATGGGCGCGCCGGTGGAGATCCTGCGCGAGTGGCCCGCGGTTGCCTGGTAGGTGCCAACCTTGGTTGGCACGCTTTTCGCGGTGCCGCGGAAGCGCCAACCAAGGTTGGCAGCTACCCGCAAGTGAAACGGGCGCCTTGCGGCGCCCGTTCCGGTTACATCACCACACCTTGACCCGCTTGTCCGGGGCCAGGTACAGCTTCTGGTCTTCCTTCACCTCGAACGCCGGGTACCAGGCGTCGATGTTGCGCACGGTCAGTGCGCGGAACTGGCCCGGTGCATGCACATCGGTCAGCAGCGAGTTGCGCAGCGCCTGCTCGCGGCTCTTGCTGCGCCACGCCTGGGCGAAGCCGAGGAAGAAGCGCTGGTCCGGGGTAAAGCCTTCCAGGGTCTGGCCCGGCTTGCCCTGCAGCGACAGCTGGTAGGCATCGTAGGCGGTGCCCAGGCCGGCCACGTCGGCAATGTTCTCGCCCAGGGTCAGCTTGCCGTTCACATGCACGCCGGGGAACGGCTCGTAGCTGCTGAACTGCGCGGCCAGCGCATCACCGGCGGCGTTGAACTGCTTCAGGTCCTCGGCGGTCCACCAGTTGTGCAGCTTGCCGGTTTCATCGAACAGCGCACCGGCGTTGTCGAAGCCATGGCTGATCTCGTGGCCGATCACCGCGCCGATCGCACCGTAGTTCACCGCGTCGTCGGCGGCGCCGTCGAAGAACGGCGGCTGCAGGATCGCCGCCGGGAACACCAGGCGGTTTTCCAGCGGTACGTTCATCGCGTTGATGGTCTGCGGCAGCATCGCCCACTCGCTGTGGTCGACCGGCTTGCCCAGCTTGGCGATGTTGCGCTGGTACTCGAACAGCTCGGCGCGCTGCGCATTGCCCAGCGGGTCATCACGGCGGATCTCAAGGCCGGTGTAGTCGCGCCACTTTTCCGGATAGCCCATGCCCACGGTCAGGCCGGCCACCTTCGCCTTGGCGCTCGCCTTGGTCTGCGGCGACATCCACGCCAACGCGTCGATGCGCTTGGCGAAGGCGGCGATGATGTTCTTGGCCATCTCGTCCGCGCGTTCCTTGGTCTTCGCGTCGAAGTGCTTCTCGACATAGCGCTTGCCGATCGCTTCGCCGACGGCATGGTTGGCATCATCGACGGCGCGCTTCCAGCGGTCGCTCTGCTGCGGCGTGCCGCTCAGCGCGGTGCCATGGAAGGCGAAGCGGGCATCGGCGAACTTCTTCGGCAGGTAGGCGGCGGCACGGTCCAGCGCGTGGAAGGCCAGGTAGTCCTTCCAGGCGTCCAGCGGCTCGGTGGCGACCAGCCTGGACAGGCCGGCCACGGCCTTGGGCTGCCACACGATGAAGTCCTGCTGCTTGCCCAGCGCGGCCGCGTCGAGGAAGGCGTTCCAGTCCATGCCCGGCGCCTTGGCGTTGAAGTCGGCCTGGGTCCACGGATTGGCACCCTTGGTCACATCATTGGTTTCTTCCTGGGTGGCATGCGCCTGCGCGATCTTCGTCTCCAGCGCCAGGATGCGTTGTGCCTTGCCGGCCGGATCGGCCACACCGGCCAGCTGCAGCATCTGCGCGATGTACGCCTGATACTGCTTGCGCAGCTCGGCCATGCGGCCGCCGCCCAGGTAGAAATCGCGGTCGGGCATGCCCAGCCCGCCCTGCACCAGGTACGGCGCGGTGCGGTCCGGCTGCAGCAGGTCCACCGACACCCACAGGCCGAACAGGCGGTCGGTGTAGAAGTTGGTGGCGTTGAGCAGGTCGACGTCGGCGCGCAGGTCGCCGCCGAGGGCGCGGGCCAGGCCGGCCTTGTCGGTGATCGCATCGATCGCCTTCAGCTGCGGCTCCACGGGTGCAACGCCGCGCTGCTCGATGCCGGCTTCGTCCATGTAGGCAGCGTAGTAGTCGCCGATCAGCTTGTCGTCACCGCTGGCCTTGGTGTTGCCCGCCGCCCCTTCAAGGATGGCGCGGGTATCGGCCAGGGTCTTCTCGGCAATGACGTTGAAGCTGCCGAAGCGCGAGCGATCGGCCGGAATCTCGGTGTTCTTCACCCAGGTGCCATTGGCGAAGCCGAAGAAGTCGTCGCCGGCGGCGATGCTGCGATCCATGCCGCTGGCATCGAAGCCGAAACTGCCCAGCATCGGCTTGGCCGCAGCGGGGGCGGCATCGGCCGGCGCGGTGGCACCGGCGGCCGGTTCGGCCGGGCGGTCACAGGCGGCCAGGGACAGGCTGGCAACGATGGCCAGCGCCAGGGTGGGACGGCGCAGCTTGGACATGGACTTCTCTTGCAGCGGAAAACCCCAAGTCTAATCCGCTCCGGCGCCACTGGCCGCGTCCTTGCGCCGCCCGTCCTGTGCAGGATCTGGCTGAACGCGCAGACGCGATCTTCACGCCGTCACCGGGGTGGTGCATGCTGGACCCTGGAGCCCTGCGCGGACACGGGGAGGTGGCCATGCGGGGGCGGGTCAGGCGTCAAGAATGGCGTCCACCGGCCGTTGAGGTCGGGGACGTGGAGGATTCGTTCGCGCATGAAGCCAGCCGACTGCACAAGGAACACCCGCCGATGCCCGCGCTGAAACGCGCGTTGGCCCGCCCGCTGCGCGCCATTACCTGGGGCGGAGTGCTGCTGGGCGTGCTGCTGGTAACCGGCCTGACCCTCATGCTGGTCAATGACTACCACCGCCGCCTGGAAGCGGCACAGCGGCAGAGCCGGGCGCTGGCGGTGGGCAGCGAGCGCCTGCTGGCGCTGGAACTGCGCAACCTGGAGCGCGCCATGTCCGGCATCGCCGCCGACGCCGCCGAGCTGTTCCGCAGCGTGCCGGCGCAGGCGCCGGCCTTGATGGATGCCTCCATCGGCGGGGTGCTGGGCCGGCATGCCGAACTGCACAGCATCGCCGTGCTCGACCGCCATGGCCGACCGTTGACGGCCGGCGAGGGCGACCTGCAGCTGCCCCTGTGGACCGACCCGCAGCGTCGTGGCCAGGGCAGCGCCCTGTACATCGGCCCGCCGCAGCGGGCCAGCGATGGCGGTTGGGTGGTGCCGTTGGCGCTGCCGATGGCCGGCGAACGCTGGCTGCTGGCACGGCTGCGCTGTGGCGAACTGCAACGCATCGTCGGCGGCCTCGATGTCGGCCCCAACGGACTGGTCTCGATCAGCGATGCCGAGGGTTACATGCTGGCCCGCGTGCCTGATCCGCACGGCACGGTGGGCCGCCGCTACGGCCTGCCGCGCCGTGACCTGCTCGGCACGCAGGCGGTGGTCGAGCTGGGCAGCGTGCCGGGTGTGGTCGACGGCGTACCGCGCATCATCACCATCAGCACGCTGGAACACAGCCCGCTGGCGGTGCAGGTCGGCCTGGCCGACGAAGACGTACTGGCGCCGTGGTGGCCGTACCTGCAGGCGTCGGTGGCGATCGTACTGGCTTACATCGCGGTGTTGCTGGTGCTGCTGTACGCCGTGCGGCGCAGCACCCGCAGCCAGCAGGCGATGGCCGAGGAGCTGAAAACAGGCCACGCCGAGCTGCGTCTTGCGCATCAGGTCGGTCGTGTCTGTACCTGGTACGTGGATGAGGACGCCGCATTGCTGCGCTGGTCGCCGCTGGCGCGCGAGATCTTTGGCGTGCAGACCGATGCGCTGCCGGTGGCCGATTTCTTCGCACGCGTGCACCGCGACGATGCCGCGCGCCTGCAGCATGCCTTTGACCAGGCATTCGCCGGCAGCGCCGTGCTCGACCAGGTGTTCCGCCTGGTATTGCCCGGGGGCGAGGTGCGCTGGGTGGGCGCACGTGGGCAGCGGGTGGAAGTGGCCGACAGCGAGCGGCGCATGATCGGCGCGCTGACCGACCTGAGCGAACGCTATCAGGCGCGCGAGCAGATGAGCGAAGTGGAACGGCGCTTCCGGCTGCTGTTCGACCGCAATCCTGCACCGTTCTGGGTGTTCGACCCGGATACGCTGCGCTTCATCGAGGTCAACGACGCTGCGGTGCGCCAGTACGGCTACAGCCGCGACGAGTTCCTGGCGATGAGCATCCTCGACATCCGCCCGCGCGAAGGCTGGGACGAAGTGCGGGGTGCCATCCAGCGCGCACAGGTGGGCGATCCTCCGGACGCGACCGTGCGCCTGCACCGGCGCAAGGACGGCAGCGTGTTCGAGGTGCGCGCACACCTGTCCAAACTCGATTTCGATGGACAGCCGGCGTGCCTCGTGCTGGCCGAGGATGTCAGCGAAAGGCTGGCCTACGAGCGCGACCTGGCCTATCGGGCACGGCACAACCCGGCCACTGGCCTGCTCAACGTGCGCGCCCTGACCGAACAGCTGGACGAGCAGCAGCAGGGCTACACCATCGCCTTCGTGCAGTTGCGTGGCCTGCAGCTTGTGGCCGATACGCTGGGCCGCGAGATCGGCGATGCGGTACTGCAGTCGATGGCGACCCGGCTCGGTGGACTGGGGGCGCGTTGCGGCACGCTGGCATTCCAGCCGGCGGAAGACTTCGTGTTCGCGATTGGGGCCGAGCACGATACCCAGCGCGTGCTGGATGACCTGCTGCAGATCGTGTCAGCGCCGATGCGTGGCAAGGATTCGCTGCACCAGTTCGAACCGCGCATCGGTGTGGCCGTGCACACTGCCGGTGACGGCCACAGCGCCGAGCAGGTGATCGGCATGGCCGCGCAGGCCGCGCACGCGGCGCGTGCCGAGGGCAACGTGGTGGTCTGGTTCGATGCGGCAGTGACCACGCGGCTGGCCGACCGCCTGCGCCTGGCCGGTCGCATCCATGCCGCCATCGACAACGAATTCCAGCTGTATTTCCAGCCCATCCGGCATGCCAGCGATGGCAGCCCGGCCGCGCTGGAGGCACTGCTGCGCTGGCCGCAGGCCGATGGCAGCTTCATCCCGCCCAACGAGTTCATCCAGCTGTGCGAGGACACCGGGTTGATCCTGGCACTGGGCCGCTGGGTGATCCGCGCCGCGGCGAAGGCACAGCGCCGGTTGGTCGAGGCCGGTTGGGGCGAGCTGCCGATCGCGGTCAACGTGTCGGCAGTGCAGTTCTTCAACAGCGACCTGGTGGCCGAATTCACCCGCGTCCAGCAGGAGTTCGGACTGGCCCGCGGCGCACTGCACGTGGAGCTGACCGAGAGCAGCCTGATGCGCAAGCCGGCGCAGGCGATGCAGACCATGCAACGCCTGCACGAGCAGGGCATCCGCGTGTCGCTGGACGATTTCGGCACCGGCTATTCCAGCATGTCCTACCTGCAGCACCTGCCGCTGGACATCCTGAAAATCGATCGCAGTTTCGTGGCGGACGTGGAAACCAATCCGCGCAACGCTTCGATCTGCCGCGCATTGCTGTCGCTCGGCCACAGCATGGGCCTGACCATCATCGCCGAGGGCGTTGAAACGCCGGGGCAGCTGGATTGGTTGGCTGCGCATGGCTGCGACCAGGTGCAGGGCTACCTGCTGGGGCGGCCGGCGCCGCTGGAGCGGATCATCGACGCGCTGGATGAAGTCCCCGCCTAAGTGGTAGTGCCGGCCGCTGGCCGGCATTCGCCCAGGACCGGGACGTGCCTGATTGCCGGCCAGCGGCCGGCACTACCGGCAAACGCCAGACTCGGCTACACCCCGGCCTCCACCAGGTGGTCGATGAAACTGCGCACCTTCGGCGCCAGGTGGCTGCGGCTGGCATAGACCGCGAAAATGCCGATCGGCGAGGCCTCCCATTCCGGTAGCACGCGCACCAGGCGGCCATCAGCCAGCGCGTCTTCCAGCAGGAAGTCGGGTTGCAGGATCACACCCATGCCGGCGATCGCCGCTTCGCGCAGCACGTCGCCGTTGTTGGCGTGCAGCAGGCTGTTCACCGCCACCTTCACTTCACCGCCGGGTCCCTGCAGCGGCCAGTGGTCGCCAGCGGCCCAGTAGCTGTAGCTCAGGCATGCGTGATCCTGCAGATCCTGCGGTGTCTGTGGGGTACCGCGTGCAGCCAGGTAGGCCGGCGCCGCGCACAGGCTCACCCGCGATTCGCCCAGCCGGCGCGCGATCAGCGCCGGGCTCGGCTCGCGGGTGATGCGGATGGCCACGTCGTAGCCTTCCTCGACCATGTCCACCAGGCGGTCGGACAGGGCCAGGTCCAGTTCCACCTGCGGGAAGCGCTCGCGGTAGCTGGCCAGCAACGGGCCAAGGCGGGCGATGCCCCAGCTGACCGGTGCGTTGATGCGCAGCGTGCCCGAGGGTTCCAGCGCCTGCGCGCCGATGCTGGCCTCCAGCGCGTCGAACTCGGCCAGCAGGCGCACGCACTGGGCGTAATAGGCGGCGCCGGTGCTGGTGGGGCTGACCCGCCGCGTGGTGCGGTGGAGCAGGCGGGTGGACAGGCGCTTTTCCAGTGCCGCGACCTGGCGGGTGACGCCGGCGGTCGACATGTCCAGGGCCTGTGCCGCGGCACTGAAGCCGTTGCGCTCGACCACCGCTACGAACACGCGCATCGCCTCGAGGGTGTCCATTGTTGCGCCTTATGAAATAAATACCGTCAGACGATCGTATTTATCGGCTCGTGAAGTAGCAATAACCTGTATCCACTCCCTTCAAGGTGCTTCCCATGCACACCGCCCCCCCTCCCGTTTCGCCGCTGGCCCCGTACGGTGCGACCCTGCTGCGCCTGGCCCTGGGCGTGCTGTTCCTGGTCCATGCGCTGATCAAGCTGCTGGTGTTCACCCCGGCGGGCACGGCGGCATTCTTCGAGTCGCTGGGGCTGCCCGGCGTACTGGGTTACCTCACCATCGGCGCCGAGCTGGTGATCACCACTGCGCTGCTGCTGGGCATCTACGCGCGCTGGGTCGGCCTGGCCGGCGTGCCGCTGCTGCTGGGCACCATCGTCACCGTGCACGGCGCCAACGGCTTCGGTTTCGCCAATGCCGGCGGCGGCTGGGAATACCCCGCGTTCTGGGCACTGGCGCTGGTGGTGCTGTTCCTGGTCGGCGACGGCAAGTGGACCCTGCGTTCGCGCTGATCGCCGCCTGATCCTGCAACTGGAGCATTCCATGTCCCGCCTGCCTTCGTTGTACATCTCCCACGGCTCGCCGATGACCGCCCTGCATCCGGGCCAGGTCGGCGTGCGCCTGGCCGAGCTGGCGCGCGACCTGCCGACGCCGCGCGCCATCGTGATGGCCTCGGCGCACTGGCTGGGTCGGCAGCCGCTGGTCGGCGCGCATCCGCAGCCGCCGACGATCCATGACTTCGGCGGCTTCCCGCGCGCGCTGTTCGAACTGCAGTACCCGGCGCCCGGCGATCCGGCGCTGGCCGAAGAAGTGGCCCGCCGCATCGCCGCTGCCGGCCTGCCGGTGGCGCTCGACCCTCAGCGTGGCCTCGACCATGGCGCGTGGGTGCCGCTGCGGCTGCTGCGCCCGCAAGCCGACATCCCGGTGGTGCCGCTGTCGATCCAGCCGCTGCTCGGCCCCGGGCACCAGTTCGCGCTGGGCCGCGCGCTGGCGCCACTGCGTGAGCAGGGCGTGCTGCTGGTCGGCTCGGGCAGCATCACCCACAACCTGCACGACTGGGGCGACTACCAGGACGGCAAGGAAGCGCCGTACGTGCGGCCCTTCATCGAGTGGGTCGAGCAGCGCCTGGCCGCCGATGATCGCCAGGCCCTGTTCGACTACCGCCGGCAGGCACCGTTCGCCGAACGCGCGCACCCGACCGACGAGCACCTGCTGCCGCTGTTCTTCGCGATGGGCGCAGCCGGCGAGGACGGCTTCGGTGCACGCCGCATCGATGCCGGCATCGATGCCGGCTTCCTCGCCATGGACCTGTACCGCTTCGACGGGGCATGAGCCGGGGCTGACGCGCGACCGCCCCGGCCGTCGCGCTCATGGCCGCATGTGGTAGTTTTTTCCGGGTTTCCGGCGCTGGCCTTCGAGCCTCCCCGCGCGCCGCTTCCTGGAAGAAGCATGCATACCATTGAAGTCGTCCTGGCGATGCTGGTGGCCGTTGTCGCCAGCGGCTACCTGGTTCGCGTCCTGCCGTTCTCGTTGCCGCTGCCGCTGGTGCAGATCGGCCTGGGCGCGGTCATCGCCGGGGTGTTCAACCGCGGCCACGCGCTGGAGCCGGAAGTGTTCTTCCTGCTGTTCCTGCCGCCGCTGCTGTTCCTGGATGGCTGGCGCATTCCCAAGCAGGGCCTGTTCCGCGACAAGGGCGCGATCCTCGAACTGGCGTTCGGCCTGGTGGTGTTCACCGTCATCGGTGCCGGCCTGCTGATCCACTGGATGATTCCGGTGATGCCGCTGGCGGTGTGCTTTGCGCTGGCGGCCATCGTCTCGCCGACCGATCCGGTGGCGGTCGGCGCGATCGCTTCCAAGGCACCGATTCCCAAGCGCCTGATGCACATCCTGGAAGGCGAGTCGCTGCTCAACGATGCATCGGGCCTGGTCTGCTTCCGCTTCGCGGTGGCTGCGGTGATGACCGGCTCCTTCTCGCTGGCCACGGCCTCGCTGACCTTCCTGTGGGTGGCGGTGGCCGGCCTTGCGGTGGGCGTGGCGGTCACCCTCGGTGTCTCCACCTTCCAGCGCTGGTTGTGGCGCCGCTTCGGCGAGGAACCGGGTGCGGCGATGCTGGTCAACCTGCTGATTCCGTTCGCGGCCTACCTGCTGGCCGAAGAAATCCATGCCTCGGGTATCCTCGCTGCCGTAGCGGCCGGTATCGCGATGAGCTACGTCGAGCTGACCGGCCGTGTCTCCGGCAGCATGCGCGTACAGCGTGCGGGCGTCTGGAACATGCTGCAGTTCAGCTTCAACGGCATCATGTTCGTGCTGCTGGGCGAGCAGCTGCCCGGCATCGTCGAGCGTGCCACCACCACCATGAACGAGTCCGGCCACCAGAGTGCATGGTGGCTGCTGGTGTACGTGGTGGTGATCAACCTGGCGCTGATCCTGTTGCGCCTGCTGTGGGTATGGTTGTCGCTACGCTGGAACCTGCTGCGTGCACGCCGCCGAGGCCTGGAACGCGGCGAGGCACCGAACTGGCGCATCGTGGTGGCGACCTCGGTGGCCGGCGTGCGCGGCGCGATCACCCTGGCCGGCGTGCTGACCCTGCCGTTGTTCCTGCCTGATGGCAGCGCGTTCCCGGCGCGCGACCTGGTGATCTTCCTGGCCGCGGCGGTGATCCTGTTCTCGCTGGTCGGCGCCAGCGTGGCGCTGCCGCAGCTGCTGAAGGGCCTGCAGCTGCCGGCCGATTCGGGCGAGCGCAAGGAAGAGGACCTGGCACGCCGGCTGTCGTCCAAGGCTGCGCTGGCCGGGGTCGAGCGCATGCGCCAGCAGCTGGTGATGAACCAGAATACCGAGAACGTGCAGCTGTACAACGACGCTGCCTCGCGGGTGAGCCTGCTGTACCAGCGGCACCTGGAGAAGGACAACGATGGGCCCGACGTGGACCCGGAGAAAGTCCGGCGCATGGAGCTGGGTTACCGCCAGCTGCGCAGCGCCGGCCTCAATGCCGAGCGTGAGGAGCTGTTCCGGTTGACCCGGCGCGGGGTGATCTCCGACGAGATCTCGCGGCGCCTGATCCGCAACCTGGACCTGCTGGAATCGCGCAAGCGCGAGTGACTCGGCGGCCATGCGCCGTCGAGCGGGGTCAGATCCCTTTCCGCAGGAAAGGGATCTGACGCCAGCTCGGAACAGGCGGTTATTCCGGCTTCTGGTCCAGGAAATACACTTCGACCTTGCCCTTGACCTTGATCGTCATCGGGTTGCCGCGGCGGTCGCGGGCCTTGCCGGCCTGCACGCGGATCCAGCCTTCGCTGACCGAGTATTCCTCGACGTTGTCGCGCTCGACGTCGTTGAAACGCACGCCGACGCCGCGCTCCAGCGCCTGCGCATCATGGAAGGGGCTGGCCGGGTTGATCGCCAGGTGGTCGGGAGGGGTATCGCTCATCGCTTCATTCACAGTGACGGCCACCAAGGCCGGCTTCAGCGGCACAGGATAAACCGTAGAATGCCGGCCTGCCCCAGAGGACGTTCCGCCATGCCCGACAACAGCGACTATTTCGACTTCGAGGAAGACATCCACGACTTCGACGAGGATGGATTCGAGGCGCGGGTCTGGAACCTGCTGGTGCTGATCAACCCGGGCGACGAAGAGTTGGCCCTGCAGCAGTTCAACCGCTGGGGCGAGCACCTGTCCGAGGACGGGCAGCCGCTGGAAGCGGACAGCGACTGGTTGCCGGCGCTGTTCACCGCCATCGCCTGGCAGTCCGGTTTCGAGGTGGAGCGCGACGACCTGGAATCGCTGCAGTCGGCGGTCAACGAGCTGTCGGCGCGCTTCAACCTGCAGCTGGACTGGGGCGGCGACCTGGATGACGAGGACTTCGCCGAGGACCTGGACGGTGTGCAGCTGATGTCCACCGCCTTTGACCGCCTGCGCGAGCACAACTACACGCTGTGGAGCGTGGATACCGGCAGCGACGGCTTCACCGGCGTGATGGCGCTGACCCGTGACGACGACGCGATGCTGGCGCTGTGCTCGCTGCTGAACGTGGAAATCCGGCTGGGCAGCGACCCGTTCTGAGCGATGGGCCGATCCGCCGGGCACGACCCGGCGGGGACGATCTGCTGGTCGCGGCCTGACGGGTTGATCCGCTGAGGACGACCCGACGGGGTAGAGTCGACTGTTAGTCGACTATCGCGCGCAGCGCGGGTTTCTCGCGGCCGGATGGGAGAGCAGTCGACTAACAGTCGACTCTACCCGGTCGGTGCCGGTTGGTGTCCGGCGAACCCGCGACGCGGCCTATGGCCGGTATTGCGCCCGGGCGTTGGCGATCACCGCCTTGACCAGTTCGCGCTCGGTGTGCCGGGAAATCGCTCGCGCGCCAAGCGCGATCGCCTGCGCGCGCAGCTCGACCGTGACATCGTAATGGGCACCGCTGGCCTTGTTCTGGAAGGCCCGCGGTGGGATGCCGAGCTGCGCCGCCATCGCGTGCAGCTCGGCCAGGGTGTCGGCCATCAGGTGCGCCCAGCGCTGTCCGCGCCAGGGATGCACCGCGTCATCGACGTAGACCGTCACCGCCGCGGCCGGTTCAGGCCTGCGGCTTGCTGTCGCTGTCAGCGGCCGGGCTGGCCTCGGCGTCGGCAGCAGCTTCAACCACATCGCCTTCGGCGGCCTCAGTGGCTTCTTCGCCTTCTTCGGCTTCCACGGTCTCGAACTCGGACACCAGCTTGTCCAGGTACTCGTCAGCGGTCTGGCCGGATTCGGCGGCCAGGGTGTCCAGCAGCTTCTGCAGCAGTTCGGAGTACTCCAGGTTGACCTTGCGGCCTTCCTTCTCCTGCACGTTGGCCAGGTGCTTGAGCATGGCCAGCATCGGCACCGGGTTCTCGGCGTTGCCCATGGTCTGGCCGCCGATGGCCAGCAGCCATTCACGGCCCTGCAGGCCGATGGCCGCCACCACCTGGCCGTCTTCGTTGGTCAGCACGGCATGGTTCTGCACCTGCTGCTGGGCATTCAGGCGCAGGAACGGGCGCTTGGCCTGCTGCTTCTTGCGCTTGTCGCGCTTGGCCTTGGAGTTCTGGGACATGGGGTGGGGTCACCTGGAAACGGAAAGACCGCCATTGTAGCGGCCGCACGCAGGTGGGGTCAGATCCCTTTCCAGGGGAAAGGGATCTGACCCCGGTTCAGTGCGCCTCACCCTGCGCGGCCTGCACGTCCGGGTCGGCGGTCGGCGCCGACAGCCCCACCTGCGGGCCGGCACCGGCCAGAGCGGCCGCTTCGGCGGCCTGGGTCATCACCACGATGCTGATGCGGCGGTTGATCGGGTTCTGCGGGTCGGCCTTGTCGAACAGCACCGATGAAGACAGACCGACCACGCGGGTGATCTTGTTGTCCTCCAGGCCGCCGTCCACCAGCGCGCGGCGGGCGGCATTGGCACGATCGGCGCTCAGTTCCCAGTTGCCGTAGCCACGTGCAGCCGAATAGGCGGTGATGTCGGTGTGGCCGGTCAGGCTGATCCGGTTCGGCACGTGGTTCAGGTAGTTGGCCAGCTCGTGCAGGATCTGCTGCGTGTACGGTTTCAGCGTGGCGCTGCCGAGGTCGAACATCGGCCGGTTCTGCTTGTCCACGATCTGGATGCGCAGGCCCTCCGGGGTCAGGTCCAGCAGCAGCTGGTCCTTGAACGGCTCCAGGGCCTGGCTCCTGCTGATCGCTTCCTGCAGCTCCTTCATCAGTGCTTCCAGCTGCTGCTTGTCGCGCTGCTGCTGGTCCACCGGCTGCGGTACCGCTTCCTTCTGGTTCTGGAAGGGGTCGTTGCTGTTGCCACGCGAAATGTCGGTGGCACCGCCCAGCTTGATCATCGAGGTGCTGGCGCCGCCCGGGCCGGCCATGCCGGGCGCCGGCGTGGCGCTCTGACCGCTCAACGGGCTGGGGTTGCGGAAGTACTCGGAAATGGCCGCACGGTCGTTCTTGTTGGTGGTGGCCATCAGCCACAGCACCAGGAAGAACGCCATCATCGCGGTCACGAAGTCGGCATAGGCCACCTTCCACGAACCACCATGATGGGCGGCGTGGCCGGCCTTCTTGACCCGGCGGACGATGACGGTGGGCTTGTTCTCGGCCATGGCTTACTTGACCGTCTTCAGGTGCTGCTCGAAATCGGAGAAGGCCGGGCGCACGTTCGACGGCAGGGTCTTGCGGGCGAACTCCAGCGCGATCTTCGGGTTGTAACCGCGCAGGCAGGCCAGCAGGGCGGTCTTGACCGATTCGTAGATGCGGCTGTCCTGCTCGGCGCGGGCCTCCATCGCGGCGGCCATCGGGCCGACGAAGCCGTAGCCCAGCAGGATGCCCAGGAACGTACCGACCAGCGCGCCGGCCACGTGGCCACCGACCTCGACGATGTCGCCACCGATCGAGCCCATGGTGATGACGATGCCCAGCACCGCGGCGACGATGCCGAAACCGGGCAGCCCGTCGGCGACCTTGGTCAGCACCTGTGAGGGGGCCATGGCCTCGGCGTGGTGCTTTTCCAGCTCCAGTTCCAGCAGCGGTTCCAGCTCATGCGGCTCGATGTTGCTGCCGATCATCAGGCGCAGGCAGTCGGTGATGAAATCGATCAGGTGGTGGTCGGCCTGCACCTTGGGGTAGTTGCCGAACAGCGCGCTTTCGGCCGGGCGCTCGACATGATCTTCCAACGCCATGAAGCCTTCGCGGCGGGCCTTGTTGAGCAGTTCATAGAGCAGGCTGAGCACATCGATGTAGTCCTGCTGCTTGTAGCGCGGGCCCTTGAACACACCCACCATGGCCTGCAGGGTCTGCTTGACCGTCTTGGCCGGGGTACCGACCAGGAAGGCGCCGAGCGCGGCGCCGCCGATGATGACCAGCTCATAGGGCTGCCAGAGGGCACCCAGGCGGCCGTGGGCACCGAGGTAGCCCCCGATCACGCTGATGATGACGACCAGGAATCCAACGATGATGAGCATGGGGCGACGCAAGGAGAGGGGATATCTCCTTGTCGGCCCGTCGCCCGGTTTTCTGAAGAGGGAATTCTGTGAAATCGGTCAGCGGGGTGTTTCAGCCCGCCACGCCGCTTTCTGCGCCGCCACGCTGCAACGGATCGAGCCAGGGCTCGCCATTGCCGGTGAACGAAAGTGAGACGGAGTTCAGGCAGTGGCGCTCGTAGGTGGGCGGCGGACCATCCGGGAACACGTGGCCCAAGTGGCTGCCGCAGCGCGCGCAGGTGATCTCGGTGCGGACCATGCCGTGGCTGGTATCGCGGATCTCGCGCACGTGCGACGGGTCGAATGGTGCGAAGAAGCTGGGCCAGCCGGTGCCGGAGTCGAACTTGGTGCTGGAGCGGAACAGCGGCAGTGCGCACAGCCTGCAGCAGTAGACCCCCTCGCGCTTGTTGTCGAGGAACACGCCGCAGAACGGCGCCTCGGTGCCGTGCTGCAGCAGCACGCGGCGCTCCTCGCTGCTGAGGCCAGCGATCAGCGCCTCGGTCTGGGTGGCAGTGGGGGGCGTCAGGTCGAAGGCGGTCATGGCGGCGCTCCGTGGGGTCGATGGCCTGGGGATGGCGGAAAACGTGGGGGTGAAGACGCGACCTTGCAAGTGTGATGGCCGTTCATGGGCGGCACACAGGGGCGGGCGCAAGGTGAACGCGATCCACGCCGGAGCGTGCCATGAAACCGACCCTTCCCCTGCTGCTGGCCCTGTTGCCCATCGTCGCGCTGGCGCAGGTGCCGACCGCCGACCCGACTGCGACCCGCAGCGCGACCACCGTGGCGCCGCAGCCGGTGGCGCCACCGCCACAGGCGGCCCGGCCGCAGCCGCAGTTGCTGCCTACGCCGCAACCGGCGCAACCAATCAAGTCCACCGGTCCGGCCCAGGTCGCGCCGCCGCCAGCACCGAGGCCGGCCGACAAGGTCTATGACCGCAATGGCCGCATTGTTCCCGGCGTGCGCCCGGCCGGCCCGAACCGCGTGTTCGATTCGCGCACCGGCCGCTACTACGACAGCGTGCCGGCCGGCGACGGGCAGCAGATCAAGCGCTGAGCCCTGGTGCCACCAAGGTTGGCTGCTGGCTGACGCTGAGCGGGCTGAACGCACGAAAACAGCATCCAGCCGATCACTGCTTTTTCGCCTGCGATTAACCGTTCCGGGACCACCGTGGCCCTGCGCCGGCATCCCGCCGCCGCATGTCCTTCGTCCACTGGATCGCGACCATGAAAAACCAGCAGAACCGTCATCCCGGCAAGGAACCGCAGGGCCGTAACTCGCACCAGCAACAGCAACAACAGCAGATGGAGCCGCAGCCGCCGCACAAGGGCGGCAAGCAGCAGGAACAGCGCACGCAGAAGCATCCGCAGCAGCGCTGACTGTCGCCATGACCGGGCTCTGACCCCAACCGGTTCCCAGCTTCAATCCGGAATCGGCAGGCTCAGCGTCTCCTTCACCTCTTCCATCACGATGTAGCTCTTCGACTCACGTACATGCGGCAGTGTGAGCAACGTGCTGCCGAGCAGCTTGCGGTAGGAGGCCATTTCACTGATCCGTGCTTTCAGCAGGTAATCGAAGTCGCCCGACACCAGGTGGCACTCCAGCACGTTGGGCAGCTTCAGCGCGGCGCGGCGGAATTCCTCGAAGATGTCGCCGGACTTGTAGGCCAGGCTGATCTCCACGAACACCAGCAGGCTGGCCTTTACCGCGGCCGGGTCGAGGTGGGCGTGATAGCCGGTGATCACCCCTTCGCGTTCCAGGCGGCGCACGCGCTCGGTGCACGGCGTGGTCGACAGGCCGACCCGCTCGCCCAGCTCGGTGAAGGAGATGCGGCCTTCGGCCTGCAGGATGCGCAGGATCTTGCGGTCGATCTTGTCCAGTTCGCGAGTACGGGTGGCCATGGCCGTCAACCTTGGGGAGTGAATTGCGGGAGAACATCCTGCCGGTTGATTTCAATTCAGGCAAATCAACTGGTATTGGCTGTCTATACTTCCCCAATTATGGCCCCGGCACGCTCCAGTGCAGGGAATGATCGGGTTGGAGAAGTCCCATGCGAGTCCTAGTTCTCGGCAGCGGCGTGATCGGCACTACCAGTGCCTGGTACCTGCGACAGGCCGGGTTTGAAGTCACGGTCATCGACCGCCAGCCCGGCCCGGCGCTGGAGACCAGCTTCGCCAATGCCGGCCAGCTGTCATTCGGCTACACCTCGCCGTGGGCGGCGCCGGGCGTGCCGAAGAAGGCGATCGGCTGGCTGTTCGAGAAGCACGCGCCGCTGGCGATCAAGCCGGGCATGGACCTGGCCCAGTACCGCTGGCTGTGGCAGATGCTGCGCAACTGTACCCACGAGCGTTATGCGATCAACAAGGCGCGCATGGTGCGCATGTCCGAGTACAGCCGCGACTGCCTGAACGAGCTGCGCGCGCAGATCGGCATTGAATTCGAAGGCCGCGACCTGGGCACCACCCAGTTGTTCCGCACCCAGCAGCAGCTGGATGCCTCGGCGCAGGACATCGAGATCCTGGCCCAGTACGGCGTGCCGTACGAGGTGCTGGACCGGGCCGGCATCATCCAGGCCGAACCGGCCCTGGCCCACGTCGATGGCCTGGTCGGCGCGCTGCGCCTGCCGCGTGACCAGACCGGCGACTGCCAGCTGTTCACCCGCCGCCTGGCGCAGATGTGCGTGGATGCCGGCGTTGAATTCCGCTTCGACCAGGACATCACCGGCCTGGAGTTCGATGGCGACCGCATCACCGGCGTGCGCATCGACGGCAAGCTGGAAACCGCCGACCGCTTCGTGGTCGCGCTCGGCAGCTACTCACCGGCGCTGGTCGCACCGCTGGGCATGCGCCTGCCGGTGTACCCGCTGAAGGGCTATTCGCTGACCCTGCCGATCACCGACCCGGCAATGGCGCCGACCTCGACCATCCTCGATGAGAGCTACAAGGTGGCGGTGACCCGCTTCGACGACCGCATCCGTGTCGGCGGCATGGCCGAAGTGGCCGGCTTCGACCTGTCGCTGTCGCAGCGCCGCCGCGAGACCCTGGAACTGGTGGTCCGTGACCTCTACCCGAAGGGCGGCGACCTGTCGCGCGCGCAGTTCTGGACCGGCCTGCGCCCGGCTACGCCGGACGGTACGCCGGTGATCGGCGCCACGCCGTTCCGCAACCTGTACCTCAACACCGGCCACGGCACGCTGGGCTGGACCATGGCCTGCGGCTCGGGCCGCTACCTGGCCGACCTGATGAGCGCGCGACAGCCGCAGATCAGCACCGAAGGCCTGGATATTTTCCGCTACGGCCAGTACGGTCACGCGCCGCAACACGAGAACCGCACATGCGTCCTGCCCGCGCGCTGATCGATCTGGGCGCCCTGCGCAGCAACTACCGGCTCGCCCGTGAACTGGGCGGTGGCAAGGCCCTGGCGATCATCAAGGCCGATGCCTATGGGCACGGCGCGGTGCGCTGTGCGCAGGCGCTGGAAGGCGAGGCCGATGGATTCGGCGTGGCCACCATCGAAGAGGCACTGGAGCTGCGCCAGGCCGGCATCCGTGCGCCGATCCTGCTGCTGGAAGGCATCTTCGAGCCCAGCGACATGGCCCTGGTGGCCGAGCATGACTTCTGGTTCGCCGTCGGTTCGCCGTGGCAAGTGGAGGCACTGGCGGCGTTCGACAGCCCGCGCCCGTTGACGGTGTGGCTGAAGCTGGACAGCGGCATGCATCGCCTCGGCCTGGACGTGGACAGCTTCCGCGCGGCGCATGCACGCCTGTCGGCGCTGCCGCAGGTCGAGCGCATCGTGCTGATGACCCACCTGGCACGTGCCGACGAACTGGACAGCGAGCGCACCCGCGAGCAGGCCGCGACCTTCGCGCGCGCCATTGATGGATTGGAGGGCGAGACCAGCGTGTGCAACTCGCCCGCGCTGCTGGGCTGGCCGGAGGTGCGCAGCGATTGGGTGCGCCCGGGCCTGATGCTGTACGGCGCCAACCCGCTGCCGGATGACACCGCGTTGACCGCGCGCCTGCGCCCGGTGATGACGATGCAGTCCAAGGTGATCGCCGATCGCTGGATTGAAGCCGGTGAACCAGTGGGATATGGCGCGCGCTTCGTGGCCAAGGCGCGCACCCGCGTGGGCGTGGTCGCGCTTGGCTATGCCGACGGTTACCCGCAGTTCGCCCCGAACGGCACCCCGGTGCTGATCGACGGCCAGCCCGGCGGGCTGATCGGGCGCGTGTCGATGGACATGTTGACGGTGGACCTGACCGCGCATCCGCAGGCCGGCATCGGCAGCGTGGTGGAGCTGTGGGGTTCCGCGCCGACGCTGTCAGAGCTGGCGCCGCGCTGTGGCGTCAGTGCCTACCAGCTGCCGTGCGCGGTCAAGCGCGTGGCGAAGGTGTACGTGTAGAGCCGATCGCACGCTCGGCGCCTTGAATGCGTGTCGACCAAGGTCGACACCTGCCGATGGGCCTACGGCCTACCGTGCTGCGGTGGCCTGCGCTGTCAGCTGCCGCTTCACCCAGTCGTCGATCAGGCGCTTTTCGTAGCGCAGTGGATCGCTGTCGCTCTTCAGGCCGATGTTGTGCAGGTAGCCGGTATCGCTCAGGCGCGCGTCGCCCTCGCTGACGATGCGGCCGCTGGCGTCCTTCAGCGTGTACTGCAGGCTGATCCGCGGTGGGTAGATGTCGCGCATGATCCGGATGTCGCGGCCGCGCGGGCCGTGCCACGGCTCGTAGTCACCGGCGCGCTTGATGTCGACCAGGGTCACATCAAGCGTCTGTCCCGGTTGCAGCGGTTTGGCGGCAGCGGTCTGCAGGTAGCGTGCCAGCTGCTGCACCCAGTCGCCACGCTCGGCTTCGAAGCGGTTGGTACTCTGGCGGATCTCGGTGAACTTGGCCGGATCGTCCCACTTCACGCTGACCGGGCCATCGGCCTGCAATGCGCGGGGAGCTTCCGGGTCGGTCACGGTGCGCGGGGCAGCGCTGGCGCCGCCCGCCGCCAGGGCGCCTGCCAACAGGGCAATCGCGAGTGAGCGTTTCATCACGGTCTCCTGCGTCCCTTCGATGGGGGCGATGTTGATCACAGATCGAGTGTGATCCTGCTTCCCGGTATCGGCAATGGCCGCATGCGTCGTCTGCAAGAGCGGTTGCCGCCAATTCATCGACGTCAACCATGACTGACGGCGCTTGACGCTGTGAATACGCCCTTTGGAAGATGCTGTGCCTCCAACCTGGCCTGCACAGACACCCTTGTCCACACTGCCGCCCCTCGTGGAGCGCCCACCGATGACGGTGCCGGCGCCCGAACCCGACCTGCATCATGGCGTGCTTGAACGCATCAACGCCGGTTTCTGCGTGATCCAGGTGCTGTTCGAGGGTGATCGTGCGGTCGACTACCGCTTCATCGAGGTCAACGATGCCTTCGAGCGCCACACCGGGCTGAAGGATGCGCGTGGAAAGCGCATGACGGCGCTGGAGCCCGGCCATGAGCAGGACTGGTTCCGCATCTATGGCGAGGTCGCACGCAGCGGCCGCCCGGCCCAGTTCGAGATGGAAGCGCGTGCGCTGGGCCGCTCGTTCGCGGTGGATGCGGTGCGCGTGGGCCGGCCGGGCGAGGACAAGGTCGGCATCCTGTTCTTCGACATCACCGCACGCAAGCAGATGGAAGTGGAGCTGGGCGAAAGCGAAGCCCGCTTCAGCGCGCTGGCCGACGGCCTGCCGATGCCGGTGTGGGTGCTGGACGAGCGCGGCCATGCCCGTTTCGTCAACAGTGCCTTCAGCGAGTTCTTCGGTGGCGACGAGACGCGCGTGCCGGAGGACGTCTGGCGCGGCCTGGTGCATCCGGACGACGCGTCGGTCTTCGAGTACGAACTGCAGGAAGCACTGAAAGCGCAGCGCTCGATGCATGCGCTGGTGCGCGCACGCCGCGCCGATGGCCAGTGGCGCTGGCTGGAGATGAACGCGCGCCCGCGCTTCTCGCGCATGGGCCGTTTCATCGGCCTGGCCGGCAGCAGCCCGGACGTGACCGAACGCCGCGAGATCGAGCTCGCCCGCGAGGAACTGCTGCAGTCCGAGCGCGCCGCGCGCAGTGCTGCGGAAAACATGGCGCGGCTGAAGGATGAATTCCTGGCCACGCTGTCGCATGAGCTGCGTACGCCGTTGACCACCATCCTCGGCTGGAGCGAACTGCTGCTGCAGCGCGTGGACAACACCAGCCCGCTGTACAAGGGCCTGAACGTGATCGCCAACAGCGCCGGTGCGCAGAAGCGGCTGATCTCGGACATGCTCGACCTCAGCAGCATGCTGCTGGGCAAGGTGCAGCTGGAGGTGGAAGTGCTGGACCTGTGCGCGGTGCTGGGTGAGGCGATCGGCGCGCAGGAACTAGTGGCCGAAGGCAAGGCGCTGGACGTGCACCTGCAGCTGCCCGCGCAACCCAGCCTGGTGCTGGGCGACGCCACGCGCCTGCAGCAGGTGTTCTGGAACCTGCTGTCCAACGCCATCAAGTTCACCCCGGCTGAAGGCCGCATCGACCTGCAGCTGCGGGCCGACGGCAACTACTGGGAGATCACCGTGCGTGACAGCGGTGATGGCATCGCACCTGAATTCCTCAATCATCTGTTCAGCCGCTTCCGCCAGGCCGACGGCACCACCACCCGTCGCCATGGCGGCCTGGGCCTGGGCCTTGCGATCGTGCAGCAGCTGGTCGAACTGCATGGTGGCACGGTCACTGCCGCCAGCGAGGGCCACGGCCACGGCGCGACCTTCACCGTGCGCCTGCCCCAGCATGTTCCCGATGCCGAACGGCGGCCGCTGCGTGAAGTGATCAGCGGGCCGATCCTGGAGCCGGTGATCGTCGAGCCGTATCCGCTGCGCGGCATGCATGTGCTGGCGGTGGAAGACCAGCCGGAAGTGCTGGAGTACCTGCGGCGCATGCTGGAAGAGCAGGGCGCCAGCGTGTCGGCGGCCAGTTCGGCCGGCGAAGCGCTGGCATTGCTGGCCGACACCGGCCACCTGCAGTACCACGTGCTGCTGACCGACATCGGCATGCCGGGCATGGATGGCTATGGCCTGGTGCGCACCTTGCGCGAGGACATGGGCGTGGACGCGGCGACCTTGCCTGCGGTGGCGGTGACTGCACTGGCGCGTGCCGACGACCGTCGCCGCGCGCTGGCCTCGGGCTTCCAGGAGCACGTCGCCAAGCCGTACTCGGTGGCGCAGCTGGTGGCTGCCGTGCGCAAGGTGCAGGTGCCGCGCGCGGACAGCGCGCGGCACTGAACATTCACGGCCGATCGGCGACCCTGCAGTCAGGAGGTCGCCGATGTCCCGTATAGCTCCACGTATCCACACCGATCCGGCGCAGATCGCGCGCCTGGAAGCCCTGCTGCCGCAGCTGGATGGCGAAACGCAGGTGGAACTGATTCTGCACGATGGCCGCCGCCTGCTCGGCACGGTGGCGGTGAGGCCAACTGTGCAGCAATACCGCAACGAGGCCGGCGACGAAGGCAGCAACGGCCAGTTGCGCCTGGATGACTACGACACGCCGGTGCAGCAGCACCACGTGTGGCTGGATGAAATCGTCAGCATCAACCGCCTGCCACCCAAGGCGCCTTGATCGGATGTAGAGCCGAGCCCACGCTCGGCTGCGCCGTCGCCCGAGCGTGGGCTCGGGCGCTACCGGTGTGTCAATGCTCGAACAACGTCGGCGTCGCCTCGAATCGGCGTGCGTACGCCCGCTCCTCTGCAACCCTCGCCACCTCGTCATCGGCCAGGTCCGGTGCCCCATAGACGGCGTAGGCAACGCTGCCGTCGGCGCCATGGCCGACCTGGTGCAGCCGGTAGCGCGAGTGGCCGCCGCCGGTGTCCTCGGGGTAGTGCACGGGCGGATGGCTGCCTTCCAGGTCCATTTCACTGTTGTCGACCACGCCACCGACGAACAAGGCTCGCATGCAGGTTCTCCTGGGTTTCCGGGGGGAGCCTCTACCCTGAACGTTTCAATGTTTCTGGCGGATCAAGGCCCCGTTCGGGTTTCGCAAAGCGGGCCGCCGGGGTCGGCCCGGCCAAGCCGGTACAATGGACGGCCCTCACGCTTGAAGTACCCGCGCCGATGGCCTCCAGCGACGACGCCCCCCTGCAGACCCTGCTCCTGCCGTTCTCCCAAGGCGCCCTGCGCTGGCCGGAGGGCCCGGTGGCCTTCCTGCGTGCCCGCGATGGCTGGCCATTGCGCGAAGCGGCCGGCAACCGCGAGGTGCACTGCGAACAGAGCTTCGCCCCGTTCGCGCAACCGCTGCAGCAGGCTGCCGGCTGGACCGTCAGCGGCCAGCTGGATGACGCGGCCGGCAAGGGCCGCTATCCGCTGGTACTGGTGCTGCCGCCGCGCCAGCGCGAAGAAGCCCGTGCGCTGTTCGCCCGTGCGCTGGCGCTGGTCGCCGATGGCGGCCGCATCGTTGCCTGCCAGTCCAACAACGAAGGTGCGCGTTCGGGCGAGGGCGACCTCAAGCAGTTGGCCGGCCTCGGTGGCTGCCTGACCAAGAACCACTGCCGCGTGTACTGGACCGCCCCGCTGCAGGGCCAGCACGACGCTGACCTGGCCAAGCGCTGGTCGGCGCTGGATGCGGTGCGCCCGATCGTGGGCGGTCGCTACCTCAGCCGCCCGGGCGTGTTCGCCTGGGATCGCATCGATCCGGCGTCGGCGCTGCTGGCCGAGCACCTGCCGGCCGACCTGGCCGGACGCGCCGCCGACCTCGGCGCCGGCTACGGCTATCTGTCGCGCGAACTTCTGGAACGCTGCCCGAAGATCACCGCGCTGGACCTGTACGAAGCCGAGCAACGCGCACTGGCGCTGGCCGAGCTGAACCTGGCGCCGCCGCCGCGCCCGCTGCCGCTGCGCTTCCTGTGGCGCGACGTCACCGCCGGCATCGAGCCGGGCTACGACGTCATCATCAGCAACCCGCCGTTCCACACGCCGTCGCGCGCCGATCGCCCGGACATCGGCCAGCGCTTCATCGCCGTGGCCGCGCAGGCGCTGCGCCCGGGCGGACGCCTGTACGTGGTGGCCAATCGCCACCTGCCGTATGAGTACACGCTCAACGAGAGCTTCGGCGCGGTGCGCGTGGTCGCCGAGCGCGACGGCTTCAAGCTGGTTGAAGCAGTGAAGGGGAAGGGCAAGTGAAGCTGGTCAAGCACATCGCCAACCTGGGCTATGGCAGCCGCAAGCAGGTGCAGTGGATGTTCCGCGAAGGCCGCATCACCGACGCCGACGGCGAGGTGCTGTATGCCGACGACCAGGTGCCGCATGAGGCGATCCGGGTTGATGGCGAGCCGCTGGACCCGCCGGTGGGCCTGTCGATCGCGCTGCACAAGCCGGCCGGCTACACCTGCTCGACCAAGGACATCGGCCGCCTGATCTACGACCTGCTGCCGCCGCGCTTCCGCGACCGTGATCCGGTGCTGTCCACGGTCGGCCGCCTCGACCGCGAGACCAGTGGCCTGCTGTTGCTGACCGACGATGGTGGCCTGCTGCACCGGATCATCTCGCCGAAGTCGAAGCTGCCGAAAGTCTATGAGGTCGAGTTGAGCGAGGACCTGCGCGGCGACGAGGCAGCGCTGTTCGCCAGCGGCACGCTGATGCTTGAGTCCGAGAAGACGCCCCTGCTGCCGGCTGAACTGGAGGTGCTGGATGCGCGCCGTGCGCGGCTGGTGCTGCACGAAGGCCGCTACCATCAGGTACGCCGCATGTTCGCCGCCACCGGCAACCACGTGCAGGCCCTGCACCGCAGCCGCGTCGGCGGGCTGGACCTGCAGGGGCTGGACGAAGGGCAATGGCGGCAGCTCACCTCCACCGACCTGGATACGTTGTTCGCTTCATGACCAACATTGCTGCGCTGCCGTTCCTCCCCGACGCCGTCATCTTCGACATGGACGGCCTGATGATCGACAGCGAGCGGGTCTCGCTGGCCTGCTGGAGCGAGGCCGCCGACGCATTCGGGCTGGGCCTGGACGAGGCGGTGTTCCTGCGCATGGTCGGCCTCGGTGACCGCGATTCGCACGCGCTGCTGCGTGCGCAGGGTATCGAGGACAGCGTGATCGAGGCGGTCGCTGCACGCTGCCACGAACTGTACGAAGCGCGCACCCAGACCGGTCTGCCGTTGCGTCCGGGCATCCTGGAGCTGCTGGAGCTGCTGAAGGCGCACGCGGTACCGCGGGCGGTGGCCACCACCACGCGGCAGCCGCGGGCCAACCGCAAGCTGGCCGCTGCCGGCCTGCTGCCGTATTTCGATGTGGTGATCACCAGTGGCGACGTGGCGCGGCCGAAGCCGGCGCCGGATATCTACCTGCTGGCCGCGCAGCGGCTGGGGCAGGTGCCCGGGCGTTGCCTGGCGCTGGAGGATTCACCGGCCGGTACGCGCGCGGCACTGGCGGCCGGCATGACCGTGATCCAGGTGCCTGACCTGGTGCATCCGGATGAAGAGCTGCGTGCCCTGGGGCACCGCATCGTTGGATCCCTGGTGGACGCGCACGCGCTGCTGCTGCCGTTGCTGCCGAGGTAAGGTGGGTGTCAACCTTGGTTGGCACTGAGCCGAGCATGGCTCGGCTCTACATCCGTGGGTGGGTGCCGACTGTTGGTCGGCATACCTGTCCCCTCACACCCGCCCGAACACCAGCGCAGCGTTGGTGCCACCGAAGCCGAAGCTGTTGGACATCACCGTATCCAGTTTCTGCTCGCGGCTCTCGCGCAGGATCGGGAAGCTCTCCACCTTCGGGTCCAGCTCGCCGATGTTGGCCGAACCGGCAACGAAGCCATCGCGCATCATCAGCAGGCAGTAGATCGCCTCGTGCACGCTGGCTGCACCGAGCGAGTGCCCGGACAACGCCTTGGTCGAAGACAGCGGCGGCACCGCATCGCCGAACACTTCGCGGATCGCGTTGAGCTCGGTGACGTCGCCCAGCGGGGTCGAGGTGCCGTGGGTGTTCAGGTAGTCCAGCGGGCGATCGACACCCTGCAGCGCCATCTTCATGCAGCGCACCGCACCTTCACCGGATGGCGCGACCATGTCGGCGCCGTCGGAGGTGACGCCATAGCCGATCAGTTCGGCATGGATGTGAGCACCGCGTGCGACGGCGTGGTCGTAATCCTCCAGCACCAGCATGCCGCCACCACCGGCGATGACGAAGCCGTCGCGGTCCTTGTCGTACGGGCGCGAGGCGCTGGCCGGGGTTTCGTTGAAGCTGGTCGACAGGGCACCCATCGCGTCGAACATCACACTCATCGACCAGTGCAGGTCTTCGCCACCGCCGGCGAACATGATGTCCTGCGCACCGTGCCGGATCATGTCCGCAGCGGCGCCGATGCAATGCGCCGAGGTCGCGCAGGCAGCCGACAGCGAGTAGCTGACGCCCTTGATCTGGTAGGCCGTGGCCAGGCAGGCCGAGACCGTCGAGCACATCGTGCGCGGCACCATGTACGGGCCGACCTTGCGCACGCCACGTTCGCGCAGCAGGTCGACGGCACCGATCTGCCATTCGCTGGAGCCGCCACCGGAACCGGCGATCAGGCCGGTACGCAGGCTGCTGACCTGCTCGGGGCTGAGCCCGGCATCGGCGATGGCATCGCGCATGGCCAGGTAGGCGAAGGCCGCCGCGTCGCTCATGAAGCGCTTCTGCTTGCGGTCGATCAGGGCGTCCAGGTCGAGGTCGACGCGGCCGCCGACCTGGCTGCGCAGGCCCGCTTCGGCGTGGTCGGCCAGGGCGGTGATGCCCGAGCGCCCTTCGCGCAGCGCGGCCGAAACGGTATCCAGATCATTGCCGAGGCAGGACGTGATGCCCATGCCGGTGATGACAACACGACGCATCAGAAGCTCCCGGTTTCAGTGAACAGGCCGACGCGCAGGTCGCGCGCGCTGTAGATTTCGCGGTCATCCACGTACATGCGGGCGTCCGACTGCGCCATCACCAGCTTGCGGTTGATGACCCGGCTGATGTCGATCTCGTAGCGTACGAGCTTGGCGTCCGGCAGTACCTGGCCGGTGAACTTCACCTCGCCGCAGCCCAGTGCACGGCCCTTGCCGGGGGCGCCCAGCCAGGTCAGGAAGAAGCCGGTCAGCTGCCACATGGCATCCAGGCCGAGGCAGCCGGGCATCACCGGGTCGCCGATGAAGTGGCAGCCGAAGAACCACAGGTCCGGGCGGATATCCAGTTCGGCGCGTACCATGCCCTTGCCGTGCGGCCCGCCATCCTCGTGGATATCGGTGATGCGGTCGAACATCAGCATCGGATCGTTGGGCAAACGGCCGGCGGCGGTGCCGAACAGTTCACCGCGTGCGCTGGCCAGCAGCTGATCGCGGTTGAACGCGTGGAGACGGGTCATGAAGCACAATCCTGGAAGCGGGGAAACGGGAAAACAAGTTCTCGAGGATGCCCGTGGAAACTGTCCCGATCAAACATTTCAACCGTACGCAACCGTAGTGTTTTCAAGGGAATACGCGCATCCTGTTGATGTGCAACGACCATACTTCGGCGTGTGGCCTGCCCGCCCCGCCCCCGCCTTTCCCGCCTGACATGACCCGACTGCGCAAGATCATCCACGTTGACATGGACGCGTTCTACGCGTCGGTGGAGCAACGCGACGATCCGTCACTGCGCGGCAAGCCGGTGGTTGTGGCATGGCGCGGCGCACGCTCGGTGGTGTGCGCGGCCTCGTACGAGGCACGCGTGTTCGGCGTGCGTTCGGCGATGCCCGCGGTGCGCGCCGAGCGCCTGTGCCCGGACGCGATTTTCGTACCGCCCGACTTCGCACGTTACAAGGCGGTGTCACGCCAGGTGCGCGAGATCTTCCTGCGCCACACCGACCTGGTTGAACCGTTGTCGCTGGACGAAGCCTACCTGGACGTGACCGAGCCGAAGAGCGGCATCGAACTGGCTACCGACATCGCCCGTACCATCCGCATGCAGATCCGCGAGGAAACGAACCTGACTGCTTCAGCCGGGATCGCGCCGAACAAGTTCCTGGCCAAGATCGCCTCGGACTGGCGCAAGCCGGATGGCCAGTTCGTGATTCCGCCGCAGCGGGTGGACGCGTTCCTGCTGCCGCTGCCGGTGAAACGGGTGCCTGGCGTCGGCAAGGTGATGGAGAGCAAGCTGGCCGCGCGCGGCATCGTCACCTGCGGCGATCTGCGGCAATGGGCATTGACCGATCTGGAAGAGGCGTTCGGCAGTTTCGGGCGCAGCCTGTACAACCGGGCGCGCGGCATCGACGAGCGGCCGGTGGAACCGGACCAGCAGGTGCAGTCCATTTCCTCGGAGGACACCTTCGCCGAGGACCTGCTGCTGGAAGACCTGGGCGAGGCGATCGTGCAGTTGGCGGAGAAGACCTGGAATGCCACGCGCAAGACCGAACGCGTCGGCCACACCGTGGTGCTGAAGCTGAAGACCGCGCAGTTCCGCATCCTCACCCGCAGCTTCACCCCGGAACGTCCGCCGGAGTCGATGGAAGAACTGCGCGACATCGCACTGGCCCTGCGCGCCCGCGTCGACCTGCCGGCGGAGACGCGCTATCGGCTGGTGGGTGTTGGGCTGGGCGGCTTCCGCGAAAAGGAACCGGTGGTGCAGGGCGAATTGTTCGAGCACGACATGAACAATCCCACAGATACCTAATCATCAAATAGTGGGGTCAGAGCCCGTTGCGCAGCAACGGGCTCTGACCCCGTGCCGACCAACGGTCGGCACCCACCATCAGCAGCAGGTTCCGACAGATAGCGGGAAACTGTCGAAGGCGGGGTGGGTCCGGTTGCGGGGGCGTGAGCGCCATGGATGGCGCGACCGAGCCTCCATGGACGGATTCACGGCGTCCCCCGCAACCGGACCCACCTCGCCCTCCCACGGATAGCCAGCTGTTGCTTTTGCTGTTGCTTCGGCTGTTGCTGTTGCCTCTGCAGGTGCAGGGCGCAGCCCTGCAAAAGAAAACTCCCTACCTCATGGCCACTGCATCTCGCCCTTGGCCACCTTCGCACTCAGCTCCAGCGATGCGACGCCATCCAGCTTCGGGTAGCGCGACTGCATTGCCTGCACCAGCGCCGCACTGTCCTTCGCCTTTGCCGTCTCGACATCGAACGCGCGGATGTAGTCCGCAGTAAAGCGCAGCGCACTGGCATCCAGTGCGGCACCCGGCGCGTAGTGCCCGGGCACCACCACCTTCGGCTTCAGTGCCTGCAACCGCTGCAGGGCCTGCAGCCAGTCAGTGTGCGACTTCGGCGTCTGCGTGTCGGCCATCCACACGTGCTCACCGGCCACCACCGGAATGCCGCCGACGATCGCGCTCAGCGACGGTACCCACAGCACCGTGCGGTCCGGGGTCGGGCCATCCAGGCCGATCAACGGCAGGCGCTGGCCTTCCAGCTGCAGGGCATCGCCATCCAGCACCTGCGGCACCACGACGCGCGCGGGCACGTCGGCACCCATCTTCGGTCCCCAGTAGGCCAGCTTGCCGGCCTGGGTCTGCCGGATGTGGGCGACGGTCTGCGCAGTGGCGACGATGCGTGCCTGCGGGAAGGCATCCTGCAGGGTGGCCAGGCCGAAGTAGTAGTCCGGATCGCCGTGGCTGATGTAGATCGTGGTCAGCTGCTTGCCACTGGCGCGGATCAGTTCGACCAGCTTGCGTGCGTCGCTGGCGCCGAACTGCGCGTTGACCAGGATCGCGTCATGGCGGCCTTCGATCAGCACCGAGGACACCGGGAACATCGCCTGCGGGCCGGGATGGAAGGTCTGCAGGTGCAGTTGTGATTTCGTCGCGGTGGTCGGCGCCGCGGTGGCCGGTGCGGCCAGCAGCGGCGCACTGGTGAAAGTGGCGGCCAGGGCGAGGGGAAGCAGCAGGGCAGCGGTACGCATGGGAATTCCTTGTCTAGAGCCGGGCCAATGCCCGGCTGCATGTTCGCGTAGAGCCGAGCGCGGGCTTGGCTCTACATGGGACGTGCGTGGATCAGTACGCTGCGGTGATGATCTGCTTCGGGTACGCGTGCGCTTCCAGCTCGGCGACGAACGCGGCGCCGTAGTCGGCATAGCTGATGCGGCTGTGGCCGCTGGCGTCGGCCAGGAAGGCCCTGGGTTGCACGCGGTACCGGCCGCGCTCTTCGCCCGGGCCGATTTCGGCGGCTGGCGAGAAGAAGGTCCAGTCCAGGTCGTCTACTGCCTGCAGGCGATTGAAGGCTTCACGATGGGCCAGCGCGTACGGCTTGTACGCCTCCGGGAAGGTAGGGGTATCGACCAGCTGCACGCCGGGTGCGACTTCCAGGCTGCCGGCACCGCCGACCACTACCAGGCGCGGCACGCCGGCCTTGCGTGCGGCGGCCGCCAGCTGCGCGGCGACCTCGCCGACGCGGCCGATGTCATCGCCCGGGCGCGGGCCGTAGGCACTGGCGAGCACGTCGTGGCCGGCGATGGCGGCAACCAGCGCGTCCTGGTCATCCAGCGAGGCGATCACCGGATGGGCACCGGCCAGCTCGGCCGGGAGGTCCTGCGCGCTGCGCACGATGAGGGTGAGTTCGTGGCCGTGGGCCAGCGCGTGGCGGGCGATCTGGCGGCCGATGTTGCCGGTGGAACCAACGAGGGCGATCTTCATGGCAGGACTCCGTGGGGCGGTGTGGGCTGGGAATGGCGCCACTCTAGGCCGCTGCAGTCGCTCGAAAAACAGCGTATAACGCGCTTGTTTGTTGCGTGGATCGAGCATATGGACCGATTGACCGCCATGACCGTGTTCGTCGAGGTGGCCGAGCGCGGCAGCCTCACCGCCGCGGCGGAAGTGCTGGACATGTCGCGGGCGATGGTCAGCCGCTACCTGGCCGAGGTCGAGGGCTGGCTGGGTGCACGCCTGCTGCACCGGACCACACGCCGGGTCAGCCTGACCGGCCCGGGCGAGGCGGCGCTGGCGCGCTTCCGGCAGATGCTGGCGATCGGCGAAGAACTGCAGGGCGAGCTGGCCAGTGATGATCCCGAGCCGCACGGTACGCTGCGGGTGACCGCCAGCGTGTCGTTCGGGCAGAGCCACCTGGCACGGGCGGTGGCCGGTTTCGTCGCGCGCCATCCGGCGGCGCGCATCGAGCTGCTGCTGGTCGACCGCACGGTGAACCTGATCGAGGAGCGCGTGGACCTGGCCGTGCGCATCGCGCGCCAGATCGACCCCAGCCTGATCGCGCGGCGGCTGGCCACCTGCCGCTCGGTGCTGTGCGCGACGCCGTCGTACCTGCAGGCGCGTGGCACGCCGACCGCACCGGAGCACCTGGCCGCGCACAACTGCCTGACCCACCACTACGTCGGCAAGAGCCTGTGGCAGCTGCACCGCGATGGCCGTTCGCTGTCGGTGGCGGTGGGCGGCAACATCAGCGCCAACGAGGCCTCGCTGCTGCTGGAGGCGGTACGCGCCGGTGCCGGGATCGCCATGCTGCCGACCTACCAGGTGGCGCCACTGCTGCGCAGCGGCGAGCTGATCGAAGTGCTGCCCGGATTCAGTTTGGACGAGCTCGGCATTCATGCCGTGTACGCGTCACGGCGCCAGCAGCCCGCTATCATGCGGCGATTCCTGGATTACCTGGCCGAGTGTTTCGCCAGCCCGGCCTTCCAGGATCTGGATTGGCGCCCACCGGGCAAGGAGAACACATGAACCATGGACAGGCCTTGATCGACCACAACCGTGCTGCCTGGGACCGCCAGGCCAGCGAAGTGCGCGAATGGTCGCGCCCGGTGGAAAGTTCAACCATTGCCGCCGCGCGCGAAGGCCGCTGGCAGGTGCACCTGACCCCACGCCCGCTGCCGCTGGATTGGCTGGGCGACGTGCGTGGCCGTCGCATCCTGTGCCTGGCTTCGGGCGGTGGTCAGCAGGCACCCGTGCTGGCCGCTGCGGGCGCCGACGTCACCGTGTTCGACCTGTCCGACGGGCAGCTGGAACAGGACCGCAGGGTCGCTGCGCGCGACGGCCTGCAGCTGCGCACGGTGCAGGGCGACATGCGCGACCTGCACGTATTCGCCAATGACAGCTTCGATGTGGTGTTCCATCCGATCTCCAACCTGTACGTACCCGACGTGCGCCCGGTGTGGACCGAATGCCGCCGCGTGCTGGCGCGCGATGGCATGTTGATGGCCAGTTTCTACAATCCGGTGCTGTTCGTCGGTGCGCGCGATCCGCAGCTCGATGCGCAGGGCCTGATCCGACCGCAGTACGCCATTCCCTATTCGGACCTGGAAGACCTGCCCGCCGCAGAGCGTGAGGCGAAACTCACCCGCGGCGATGCGCTGACCTTTGGCCACAGCCTGACCGAACTGATCGGCGGGCAGCTGGATGCAGGCTTCGTGATTGATCGGTTCATGGAAGACTGGCAGCCGAAGCCACGCTTCCTGATCGACCGTTACCTGCCCACGTTCCTGGCCACCCGCGCACGCAGGATCGGCTGAGGCGGATCCCGGGGCAAAAGCGCGGCGTACAATGGACGGCTCCACGTTGTACAGGCGTCGTCCCTTGTCGTATCCCTATCCGCTGGTCGTATTCGATCTCGATGGCACGCTGGTCGACAGCGCAGCTGACATCGCCGAGGCGCTGAACCGTACGCTGGAAGACACCGGCATGGCGCGCGTGCCGGAAGCCACCGTGCTCGGCTGGATCGGCGACGGTGTGCGCCGCCTGGTCGAACAGGCGGTGCACGCCGCCGGTCGTGAAGTCGACCTGGCCGAGGTGATGCCGGTGTTCATGGTGCACTACCGTGAGTGCCTGCTGCGCAGCCCGCGCCTGTTCGATGGCGTGGCCGACGCACTGGCGCAGCTGCGCGCACGCGACGTGCCACTGGCGATCTGCACCAACAAGCCCGAAGCACTGGTGCCGCCGCTGCTGCAGCACCTGGGCATTGGTGATGCGTTCGCGCTGGTACTGGGCGGCGATTCACTGCCGCAGCGCAAGCCCAGCGGCGAACCGCTGCGGCACATCGCCACGCACTTCGGGCTGCCGGTGCAGGCGTGCCTGATGGTGGGAGATTCGTTGACCGACTACCGCGCCGCCGAAGAGGCGGGCATGCCGATCGCACTGGTGCGCTACGGTTATCCGCGTGGCCTGGACCTGGCCACCGCACAGGCGGTGGCGGTGATTGACGACCTGCGTGAGTTGCCGGGGTTGGCCGCGGGCCGGTAACCCGGCCGACGCAACAGGTAGTGCCGGCCGCTGGCCGGCAACCCCGAGGACGTTGCCGAAGGTCATGATGTTGCCGGCCAGCGGCCGGCACTACCATGACCGTCGCGGTCATTTCGGCTGGTAACGCACGCTCAGCTGGTACTCGCGGCCGGGCTGGTTGAACCACGCCACCGTCTCATACCTGCGGTCGAACACGTTGGCGGCACGCGCCAGCAGCGACCACGACGGCGTCAGCGCGTATTCGGCGCGCAGATCCAGCGTGCCGTACCCCCCCACCTTCACCGCGTTGGCGGCATCGTCATAGCGCTTGCCCGCGCCCTGCACGGTCAGGCCTGCGCGGAAGTCCCCGAAACGCCGATCGATGTCCAGCCGCGCGGTCTGCTGTGCACGACGCGGCAGCCAGTTGTCGAACTGGGTGCTGCCGCCGGTGCGGTTGCGTGGGTCGGTGTAGCTCAGCTGGGCGTTGATGTCGAATCCGGCCAGCAGCACGCCACCGGTCAGTTCGGCACCGCGGATGCGCGCCTTCTCCACCTGCTGCATCTGGAAGGTCGCCGCATCGTAGGTGATCAGATCATCGATGCGGGTTTCATAGACGTCCAGGCCCCAGTGCCAGCCCTGTGCCTGCTGCGAAACGCCCAGGTTGGCGCTCTTGGACTTCTCCGGGTTCAACGTCGGCACGCCGCTCCACGGGTCGTACAGGTCGCTGAAGGTCGGCGCCTTGAACGCGGTGCCGTAGCTGGCATTGACACGCAGGCCGTGGCCGAGCTCCATCGCCCAGCCGAGGCTGCCGGTGGCGTGGTTGCCGAACTGCTGGTTGTCGTCGTTGCGCGCGCTGGCCTGCAGCTGGTGGCGGCCGAAGCGTGCCTGGTACTGCACGAACACGCCGGTGTTTCGACGGCTGTCGACGAGGTAGCCCGCGCTGCTGCCATCCAGGTTGTCTTCGCTCCAGTCCACGCCGGTGCTAAGCAGCTGGCCTTCGGCCAAGGCGAAGTCACCCTGCAGCGAGGCACTGTCGCGGTGGGTCTGAGCGCTGCCACGGGCACCGAAGTCACCGAAGTTGTCCGACTCGTTGTCACTGCGCCCGACATTGGCGGTGAACGCCAGGCGTTCGGACGGGGTGTAGCGCACCTTGCCGGCCAGCACCTGCTGGCGGGTTTCCGAATAGTTGTAATAGCCGTCGTAGTGGTTCTTGCCGTCGGCGCGCAGCGCACTGCCTTCCACGTTCCACTGGTCGTTGAAGGTGTAGCCGCCACGCAGGCTCTTGGACAGGTTGCGGTAGCCGTCGCGGTCGGGTTCGTCGGCGAAGCAGCCGGTGAACAGCGTTGCCGAGCCGCGGCAGGCATCGATGCCATCGGAATGCTGGTAGGCGATGTCGGCGCCGAACCAGCCGCGTTCGGTCCCGCCGCCGATCCCGCCGCTGGCTTCGCGCAGGCCGTTGCTGCCACCACCGAGCTGGAAGTGCGGAGCAAAATCGCCCTGGTTGCGGCGGGTGAATATCTGGATCACGCCACCGATGGCGTCGGCGCCGTACAGGCTGGACTGCGGGCCGCGCACGATCTCCACGCGTTCGATCTGCGCCAGCGGCAGGTCCTGGTACATGGCCAGGCCGAGGTCGGCACTGTTGATGCGCACGCCATCGACCAGCACCACGGTGTGGCCTGAGTTGGTGCCGCGCAGGAACAGCGAGCTCTGCTTGCCGAGCCCGCCGGCATTGGTCAGGTTGATGCCGGCGCGGCCGCGCAGCAGTTCCTGCAGCGAGGTGGCCTGGCTGGATTCGATCTGCGCGCGGTCGATCACCTGGGCTGGTGCGATGCTGTCCTGCAGGGCGATAGGGGTGCGGGTGGCGGTGACCAGGATCTGGTCGAGCGCGGTGGTGTCTTCGGCGGCCTGGGCAAGCGCGGGCAGGGCCGCCAGCACGGCCAGGGACAAGATTCGGGACTGCAGCTTCATGGGGGACTCCAGGTGCCACGCACGCCCGCGTGGCGAAGGGGAGGAGCCGCGAAGGCAGGCACGCGCCGATGCCGCAGCGCACGCTGCGGTCATCCAGCGCCATGCCCACCGCATCGCGACCTGAGGCTTCCGGGCCGGTCTCCGGGCTTGCCGCCGGGTGGCGCGAGGCCACCGTCCAGGCGCCTTCCCATGCCTGCGGCACAGTGGCGGTGTTGCCTGGAACTGACGTGCTTACCGTTGCGGGGGCAGCGCCGGCCTGGCGTGGAATCACGCGTCACCGGCTTCCCGTTTCAACCTGCCGGCCGTGGCCGCAGGTCACCTGGAAGTGCGCGCAGTCTACGGCATCGCAGGCTGGTCCGTTGCGTCGCGCCTGCGCGGCTGCCTTTGCTGTGCCTTTAGAATGGTTGCTCGATCCCGTGGTGCCGTTGCCGATGTCCGCCCGTTCTCCGCTGTACCTGCGTCGCCCGTCCGGGACGCACGCATGATCCTCGACCTGGTCCGCCATGCCGGCAACGGTCGCGATGAGTTCCTCGATGGCCGCAGCGACCCACCGCAGCTGGCCGGCCTGCCGCAGGAGCTGGTCGAGGCCTATGCCGAGCAACGCTGGGAGCGGGTGATCAGCTCACCGCGGTTGCGCGCGCTGCACACGGCGATGGCGCTGGCCACCCCACGCGGGCTGGACGTGGAAGCGGACGAGGAATGGGAAGAACTGGATTTCGGCGATTGGGACGGGCAGTCGCTGTTCGAGCTGCCGGAGGATGCACTGGCGGCCTTCCACGCCGATCCGCATGCGTTCCCGCCGCCGAACGGCGAGAGCTGGGGTCATTTCGAGCGGCGCATCGCGCGCGCGCTGGATCGCCTGCTCGATGATGATGATCCGGTGCCGACGCTGGTGGTCAGCCATGGTGGCCCGCTGCGCATGGTGTTGTCGCAGGTCTGCGGCCTGCCGATGTCGCTGTGCTGGGCCCTGCGCATCGACCACGGCACGCGCCTGCGGGTGTGGCTGGAGCGGGGCGAAGCCGGGCTGGTGGGCGAGCTGCTGGAACTGCAGCAGCCGTAACCCACCGGTAGTGCCGGCCGCTGGCCGGCAGCCTCAGGAACGTTGCAAGGATCACGCAGTTGCCGGCCAGCGGCCGGCACTACCGGTGCAGTCAATCCGCGTCCGCATCCTCGGTCACGCTGTCTTCCGCGTCATCGTCGGCATCGAAGCGTCGCTCATGCACCGGACCCGACGCCGGGCCGGCCGCCTTCAGCGGGTGCGCGGCGATGCGTGCTTCGTAATCCTGCACCAGCGCCTCACGCTGCGGCTCGCTCAGTTCCTGCCAGTGGCAGTCCAGCAATGCGCCTTCCAGCGAGTACAGCAGGTTCAGGCTGGGCTTGAAGCCGGCGCGCTTGACCTTGACGAAGGCGCCGACCGCGCCGGTCGCGACCAGGTCCTCGCGGCTGCGCAGCCCGACCTGGCGCAGCCACGCTGCACTCTTCGGGCCGATGTTGCGCAGCTTCGGTGCGCTCATCCCAGCGCCTCGACGAACACGCGGGCGATGGCTTCCAGGCCGGCCTGGTCGTCGGCATCGAAGCGGCCGACCTTCGGGCTGTCGATGTCGAACACGCCGATCAGTTCATCGCCGCGCAGCAGCGGCACCACCAGCTCCGAACGCGAGGCCGAATCGCAGGCGATGTGGCCCGGGAAGGCATCGACGTCGTCCACGCGCTGGGTCACCCGCTGGCTGGCGGCGGCACCGCACACACCCTTGTCCAGCGGGATGCGCACGCAGGCCGGCAGGCCCTGGAACGGGCCAACCACCAGTTCCTTGCCATCGTACAGGTAGAAACCCACCCAGTTCAGGTCGGGCAGGGCGTGGTAGACCAGTGCGGAGAGGTTGGCCGCGTTGGCGATGCGGTCGGACTCGGCGTAGACCAGGCCACGGGCCTGTTCCAGCAGCTGGGCGTATTGTTCCGGCTTGCTGCCGGTAAGCGAGGCATTGGCGAACATGCCTGCAGTCTAGCAAGTGCACCGGGCCGGCGATAATGCACGCACTGTTGCCCTGTTGGAGCCCATCGATGCCGTTGCCCGCTACGCTGCCGCCCGCCCTGTTCGTTACCGGCACCGATACGGAGATCGGCAAGACCGCGGCCAGCACCGCGCTGCTGCATGCGCTGCGCCGGCGCGGCCTGCGCGCGGTGGGCATGAAGCCGGTGGCCAGCGGCAGCGAGGATCTGGGGCAGGGCCTGCGCAACGAGGACGCGCTGGCGCTGCAGTCGGCCAGCTGGCCGGTGCCGGACTATGCCGACCTGAATCCCTATGCGCTGCGGCAGCCGCTGGCACCGGAGCTGGCCGCTGCCGAGGACGGCGTGCAGGTGGAGCTGGCGCCGATCGTGGCCGCGTTCGAACGCCTGCGCGCGAACGCCGATATCGTCGTGGTGGAGGGTGTTGGCGGTTGGCTGGCGCCGGTCTCGGCCACGCTGGACCAGCTCGACCTGGTGCGAGCACTGCAGTTGCCGGTGCTGCTGGTGGTGGGCATGCGGCTGGGCTGCGTCAACCATGCGCGGCTGACTGCGCAGTCGCTGCAGGCCAGCGGCGTGGACTGCCTGGGCTGGATCGGCAACCACATCGACCCGGCGATGCAACGCCAGGACGAGAACACCGCCACGCTGCAGCAGCGCCTGCCGATGCCGTGCTGGGGGCGGCTGCCGCATCTGCCGGGAGCGGATGGCGAAGCGCTGAGCGCGCACCTGCTCGACGACCTGGGGTAGTGCCGGCCGCTGGCCGGCAACCTCGATGAATCACGTCCGTGCAATTGCCGGCCAGCGGCCGGCACTACCGTGCTGCAGCCGCCAGCTCCCGCGCGATCGCACCCAGCCGTTCCACCGCGCCGATGAAGCGCGCATCCAGGGTCTGGCAGCACGACAGCCGCAGGCAGTGGCGATAGCGCGCGCCACGCGAATAGACCTGGCCGGGCATGAACACGATGCCCTCCTGCAGCGCTCGCTCGAACAGCTCGCGCGTGTCCACGCCCGGCAGTTCCAGCCACAGCAGGAATCCGCCCTGTGGTTCGGTGGCGCGGGTGCCTGCCGGGAAATGCTCGGCTACCAGCTGGCGCAGCCGTCCCACCTGTTCGCGGTACAGGCGGCGCATGCGATGCAGATGGTGCTCGTAGCTGCCGGCTTCCAGATACGCCGCGACCGCGTCACCGAGCAGCTGCGGCTCGCCGCCGGTGGACTGGAACTTCAGCAGTGCGATGCGCTCTGCGAAGCGGCCGCCATCCAGCCAGCCGATGCGGTAATCCGGCGCCAGTGTCTTTGAGAAGCCACCGACCACCATCACCCAGCCATCGCGATCGAAGGCTTTCAGCAAGGGTGCCGGCGGTTCGCAGAACTGCAGCTCGGCGTACACCGCATCCTCGATCAGGGGCAGCTGCCGTGCGTTGACCAGCTCGGCCAGGCGTTGTTTGGCGACGGTCGGCATGGTGCAGCCGAGCGGGTTGTGCACGGTCGGCATCACCACCAGTGCGGCCAGCGGCGTGTGCTCCAGCAGCGCATCCAGTGCATCCACATCCAGTCCGTGCTGCGGGTGGGTGGGCAACTCGATGGCCTGCAGGCCGAGGTTGGCCAGCAACGGATACAGGTTGAAGTAGGACGGCGCCTCGATGCCCACCGCGTCACCGGGCTGGGTGACCGCGCGCAACGCCAGCTGCAGGGCTTCCATCGCACCATGGGTCAGCAGGAGTCGCTCGGCGTGGGTGTGCAGTCCCATGCGCGGACTGCGGCGCACGATCTGCGCCAGCAGCCGGGGGGAGCCGTTGGGTCTCGCATAGGTCTCCACCGTCTGCTGGCCGTGGCGCAGCACCTGCGCGGTATGCCGGGCCAGCTGCGCGCCGGGATAGAACTGGCGACCACGTGGGCCGGCGAAGGCCAGATCGACCACACCCGGGCGGCGCTGTGCTTCCAGTACCCGGGCCATCAGCACCTGCTGCAGCGGCGCGGTGGGCGCGGACGGGGTGTCGCGCAGCGAACGCTCCGGCACCGACAGCCGCGGCGCGACTTCGAAGCCCGCCTTCGGCCGCGGAATCACCAGCCCGGCATCTTCCAGCTGGCGATAGGCCGCGATCACCGTGTTGAGGCTGAGCCTGCGCTGCGACGCCATCTGCCGCAGCGAAGGCAGGCGGCTGCCGACCGGAAGGCGACCGCCGTGGATGGCCTCGGCCAGTTCGTCGGAGAGCCGCTGGTAGCGCGGAGGGATCATCGTGGCCTGGTCATCTGTATCCATCGAACATCCCGCCATCTGGTGCTGTACCCATGATGATGGCGAGCCTACCATGTCGTCGTCGGCCGGGCCTGATCGGGGCGTGGCCGATACTTCCCAAACGCACGGCTGGATGGCCGTGCGTCTTTTTTGGGTAGTGCCGGCCGCTGGCCGGCAATCCCTGGATCCGGAACGGTGCGGTTGCCGGCCAGCGGCCGGCACTACCCAGGTCGTCAGCGCATCGGCACCAGCACCGCCTCGCGCCGGTACAGCGCTGGGAACTGCTTGGCCAGGGCCGCCAGCTTCGGTGCGTCGTAGTAGCGGATGTAGGCGGCCTGCGGGTAGTTGGTCATGTAGTTCTGGTGGTAGCTCTCGGCCGGGTAGAAGCGCTGGCCGCTGACCAGCTGGGTGACGATCGGTGCGCGGTAGCTGCCGGCCTGGCCGAGCTGGGCGATGTAGGCACGGCTGGCGGCCTGCTGGCGGGCGTCATCACTGAAGATCGCCGAGCGATACTGGCTGCCGTGGTCCGGACCCTGGCGGTTGAGCTGGGTCGGGTCGTGCGCGACCGAGAAGAACACCTGCATCAGCTGCCCATAGCTGACCTGGCGCGGGTCGTAGTCGATCTTTACAGCTTCGGCATGGCCGGTCTGGCCACCGCTGACGCGCTCATAACGCGCATTGGCCGCACTGCCACCGATATAGCCGGACACCGCATTGCTCACGCCCTTGACGTGCTGGAACACGCCCTGCACGCCCCAGAAGCAACCGCCGGCAAACACCACGCTGGCGTGGGTGGCGTCATCGCGGAACGCCGCGTCGCCGGTGGGGGCCGGCAGTGCCTGGATCTGCGCGCTGGCTTCGACCGGCGCCGCAGCCGCGCCGTGATCGACCAGCAGCACCCCGGCAATCAATGCCATGGCCACCAGGCCGGCAACACCGGCGGCGATGCCCTGTTCAAAGGAGAGTTTCATCATGTGCTCCCGGTTCAACCGAAGGTGAAGGCATAGGCCTGCACGCCTGCATCGAGGAATTCGATCTCGAAGCGATGCGGGCTGACCGTGCCGCGCTGGCGTACCAGCTGGTACAGGCGATGCTCGTCGACCACGCCACTGCCATCGGCGCCGACATCACTGCCGGCATCGGTGGCGGGAAGTGGCTTGCCGTCCAACCAGACGCGGAAGCGCACCGGCGAGCCGTCGCGGGTGGGCGCCAGCACCAGGTGCAGGTCGCGCGCATGGAACTGGAACGCAATGCGGCCACCGGCCTGCTGCAGCTGTGCGGCTTCATCGGTGACGGTCCAGCGCCCCGACAGTCCCCATTGGTTCAGCGCCAGAGTCGCCGGCAAGGAGTAGTCGAACGCGGCATCACTGCGCTGTCCGCCGGGCGAGGCGAACTGCTCGGCGCGGGCGTGGCCCAGATAGGTTTCCGGCGAACGCAGGTTGCCCATGTCGGCCTGCACGGCCACGCCTTTCAGGTCGGCGGCAGCGGGATCGGCCGGCGGCGGCAGATTCGTCTGGCCGGCTTCGGTCAGCAGGCGACGGATCATCTGTTCCGAGCGCGCATAATTGCCCTCGCCGAACTGGTGGCCGCGGATGTTGCCCTGCGCATCAACGAAGTACTGCGCCGGCCAGTAGCGGTTGTTGAACGCGCGCCAGATCGTGTACTGGTTGTCGAGCGCCACCGGGTACTCGACCTTCAGCTGTTGCACCGCCTTCATCACGTTGCGCGGGTCACGCTCGAAGGCGAACTCCGGTGTGTGCACGCCGACCACCACCAAGCCGTGGTCGCGGTAGCGGCGCTCCCATTCGTGCACGAACGGCATCGCGCGCAGGCAGTTGATGCAGGAGTAGGTCCAGAAATCGATCAGCACGACCTTGCCGCGCAGCTGCTGGGCTGCCAGCGGGGGACTGTTGAGCCAGCCGGTGGCCCCGTCCAGCGCGGGCAGGGTGCCTTCCACCGGCAGCGGTGCATCGGCAGCGGCGTTGGCACCGGCCATCATCATCATCGGCGGTGCCGACGGCTGCGCGCCGGGTACCGCATCCAGCAGGCCCTGCTCGATACGCGCGGTGCTGACCGTGGAAAGACGGGTCAGCAGGCCGGTATCCCAGCCCAGGCCGATCGCCACCACCGCCAGCAGGGCGGCCACGCCCAGCCCCTTGCGCAGCACATCGCCGAGGCCAAGCCGCGCCTGCAGCGCACGGAACACGCGGCCACCCACCCACACCGCCAGCGCCAGCGCAGTGACCGCGCCCAGCGCATACGCCAGCAGCAGGGTGCTGGTCCCCACGCTGGCACCATGCAGGGCGGCACCGGTCAACACCAGGCCGAGGATCGGACCTGCACACGGTGCCCACAGCAGGCCGGTGGCGATGCCGATCAGCAGCGAGGTCCACGCGCCGCCGCGCCCAGCGGCATCAGCGGCATCGGCGCGCGCGCTCAGACGGGCACCCACGCGCTGGAACGGCGCCAGCAGATGGTCGGCCAGTCGCGGCCACAGCAGGGCGACCGCGAACAGCGCCATCAGCAGCAGGGCGATCCAGCGTCCGACCTGGTTGGCCTGCGCCACCCACTGGCTGCCCACCGCGGCCAGGCTGGCAACCACGGTGAAGGTGAGCGCCATGCCCAGCAGCAGCGGCAGCGTGCTGCGCAGGAACGGACGGTCGGCACGCGCGAACACGAACGGCAGCACCGGCAGGATGCACGGGCTGAGCAGGGTCAGCGCGCCCCCCAGGTAGGCAAGCAGCAACAGCAGCATGGTCAGGCTCCGGAAACAGAAGAAGAACCGACCGGCACCCGCCAGCCGTCGGCAGTGCCATCCGTGGCGCCGGGAACGAACACCATCGCCGCACCGTTCATGCAGTAGCGCAGCCCGGTCGGGCGCGGGCCGTCGTTGAACACGTGGCCGAGGTGGCCACCGCAGCGGCGGCAGTGCACCTCCACCCGCAGCATCCCGAAGGTCACGTCGCGGTCTTCGCCGATGGCGTTGTGCAGCGGTGCCCAGAAGCTGGGCCAGCCGGTGCCGCTCTCGAATTTGGTGGAGGAGGAGAACAGCGGCAGCGCGCAGCCGGCGCAGGCGAAGGTGCCCTGCCGGTGTTCCTTGTTGAGCGGGCTGCTGTAGGGGCGCTCGGTCGCCTGCTGGCGCAGCACCGCGTACTGCGCCGGGGTCAGGCGTTGGCGCCACTCGGCATCGCTGTGCATGACCTCGAACTGTCGCGACGGACGCGCTTCGGCGGCGGCCGGGGCGGCGCGGCTGCAGGCCCCCAGGCCGAGCAGGCCGGCGGCGGTGGCAACACCGCCCAGGCCCAGCAGATGGCGGCGGGAGAGGGACATGGCGGACTCCGGGAAGGGGCGACGGGGCCATGCTGCGCCCGCCCGGGTCAACGAATCCTCACGCAGGATTCAATTTTTCGTGAGGTATCGGCGGCCGTCCCGCGCCACAATGCAGCCAGCCCCCCCGCTGGCCCCGAGTTGCCGATGTCGACCAAACGCGTGCTGATCGTTGAAGACGATGCCCACATCGCCGACCTGCTGCGCATGCACCTGGGCGATGAGGGCTACGACGTCGCCCATGCTGCCAGCGGCGATGCCGGCCTGCGCCTGCTCGAGCAGGAAGGTCCCTGGGATGCGCTGGTGCTGGACGTGATGCTGCCCGGCGTGGATGGCCTGCAGGTCTGCCAGCGTGCACGCGCGATGGCGCGTTACGTGCCGATCATCATCATCAGTGCGCGCGGCAGCGAAACGCAGCGCATCGTCGGCCTGGAGCTGGGCGCGGACGATTACCTGGCAAAACCCTTTTCGATGCCGGAACTGGTGGCACGCGTGCGCGCGCTGCTGCGCCGCGCCGAGGCGATGGCACAGAGCGCGCGCATCGATGCGGGTGCGATCGAGCTGGGCGGGTTACAGCTGGACCCGGTCGCGCGCACCGCCTCGGTGGATGGCAAGCCATTGGAGCTGACCCCGCGCGAGTTCGACCTGCTGCTGTTCTTCGCACGTCACCCGGACCAGGTGTTCGCGCGCATGGAACTGCTCAACCAGGTCTGGGGCTACCAGCACGATGGCTACGAGCACACGGTCAACACCCATATCAACCGCCTGCGCAGCAAGATCGAACCCGACCCGGCCAACCCACGGCGGTTGCTGACGGTGTGGGGCCGCGGCTACAAGCTGGTCGACCCGGCCGGGGCGGCGGCATGATCAAGCCGAACCTGTGGCAGAAGCTGGCGGTGGTGACCGCCGCGCTGATGCTGATGTGCTGCATGGCGCTGCTGGCACTGCAGATGCGTGCCAACACCCGCCACGAGCAGGAAGTCGTGCAGCGGCTGTCGCTGGGCCTGGCCGAACACATTGCCCAGCGCAGCGAACTGATGGACACCAGCGGCATGCGCGATGCCGCGGTGCGCGCGCTGTTCGGCCAGCTGATGGCGGTCAACCCCAGCGTCGAGGTGTACCTGCTGGACGACCAGGGCCGCATCCTCGGCCACGATGCACCCAGTGGGCACCTGGTGCGAAACCGGGTGGACGTGGCGCCGCTGCGCCGCCTGCTGGCCGGTGCGCCGTTGCCGATCCTCGGCGATGACCCGCGCAGCGCGAATGGCCGCAAGGTGTTCAGCGCGGCACCATTGATCGTGCAGGGCCGGCCGGCGGGCTATGTGTACGTGGTGCTGGTCGGCGAGCACCGGCAAATGCTGGCCGACGATCTTGCCGCCGGCAGCCAGTGGAACACCACGCTGTGGTCGGTGGTGCTGGTCGGTGGCCTCGGCCTGCTGGCCGGGCTGGTGGCGTTCTACTGGGTGACCCGTCCGCTGCGGCGGCTGACCCGGCGCATCCAGGCCTTCGACATCGACGCACCCACGCCCTTGCCGCCGCCGGCGCCGCTGCGCCCCGGTGAGCGCGACGAGCTGGTGATCCTCGAACACGCGCACGCGCAGATGGCGCAGCGGCTGGGCGAGCAGTGGCAGCAGCTGCGTCAGCAGGACCTGCAGCGCCGCGAACTGGTCGCCAATATCTCGCACGACCTGCGCACGCCGCTGTCGTCGCTGCATGGCTACCTGGAAACGCTGGCGTTGAAGGACGCTACGCTGTCGCCGGACGAGCGCCGCCGCTATCTCGGCATTGCGCTGGCACAGAGCGCCAAGGTCGGCCGGCTGGCTCGCGCGCTGTTCGAACTGGCGCGGCTGGAGCATGGCGAAGTGCGGTTGGAGTGGGAGGTGTTCGCACTACCGGAGCTGCTGCAGGACGTGCTGCAGAAGTTCGAACTGGCGGCGCAGGCGCGTGGCCAGCAGCTGCACGCGGCGTTTCCGCCCGGCCTGCCGCTGGTCCGCGCCGACCTGGGCCTGGTCGAACGGGTGTTGACCAACCTGCTCGACAACGCGCTGCGGCATGCACCCGACGGTGGACAGATCGAGGTGCGCCTGCGCGCGACCTCCGACAGCGTGGAGGTCAGCGTGGCCGATGACGGCCCCGGGGTGGCGCCGGCGTTGCGCACCCAGCTGTTCCAGGCACCGGCCGCGCTGGGCGCGCGGCGCGGCGAGAACGGCGGATTGGGCCTGTTGATCGTGCAGCGCATCGTGCAGCTGCATGGCCGTCGCATCGAACTGCGCGACAGCGAGCGTGGCGCGCTGTTCGTGTTTGCCTTGCCGCGTGCGGAACCGGCGGCCTAGCAGGCCGCTTCGCATTCGACGATGCCGCCGTTTTCCAGCGGCAGGTGCAGGCGGATGCAGGCACCGCCCAGCGCCGAATCGGTCACTTCGACGTGGCCGCCATGCTTGTCGGCCACCACCTGCACCAGCGCCAGGCCGAGGCCGAAGCCGGGACTGCCCGGGTCCAGCCGGACGTAGGGCTGCAGTACCTGGCCGCGCAGTTCGGGTGCGATGCCGGGGCCGTCGTCCTCCACCTGCAGGCATAGCCAGCCGTCATTGACCGTGCTGGCGATGCGGATCTGCCGGCGCGCGTAACGCAGTGCATTGCCGAGCAGGTTGCGCAGTGCCAGCTCCAGCATGTGCCGGTTGACGTTGACCAGGCCCACCGGCGACAGCGCCTGCTGCACCGGCATCGGCAGCGGTGCAAACTGGGCGACCACGCCGCGCACCAGTGCCGCCAGCTGCAGGCGCTGCCGGGTCAGCTGATGGCAGCGGCCCAGTGCGGCGTACTCGACGCCTGCATCGGTCAGGTGCTGCAGCCGATCGACGTCGGTGCGCAGCCCGCCCAGTGCATCGCGCTGCCCATCATCGAGCGCGGTGTCCTCCAGGTCGGCCAGGCCGAAACGCATCCGCGCCAATGGCGTGCGCACTTCGTGCGCCACCGCCTGCGCCAGCACACGCTGGCTTTCCAGCAGCTGCTGCAGCTGCTCGGCCATGTGGTTGAAGGCATTGGCCAGCGGCCGCACCAGTGCGGTGCCGGCGCGCGGCGCACGCGTGTCCAGCTGGCCGTCGCGCATGCGCCGCGCCGCCTGGGCCAGCTGCGAGACGTCGCGCCACAGCCGGTACACCATCACGTACATCGGCAGTGCCACCGCCACCATCAGGATCAGCAGCAGGATCGCCACGCCGGACACTTCGCTGTCCTGCCAGCCCTCGTCCGGCAGCGCTTCGTCCAGCGGCCCCAGCATCACCGCGTAGTCGCTGTCGCCGATCCGCTGCAGGCTGCGCATGTGCTCCAGGTCGATCTGTACGCGGCCGTTGTTGAACGGCGGGCGCTGGCTGGCCGGCAGCGCCTTCACCGCCTCGGCCAGCGGCACCATGCGCAGCGCGTAGGCGAAATCGGCGTCGAGTTCGCGCGCCAGTGCCGGCCACTGCTCGCGCGGGGTTTCGGCGAAGCGATGCTGCAGCAGCGCATGGGTGCCGCGCATCTCGGCCTGCAGTCCGGCTTCGGTGCGGTCTTCCAGCAGGGCGTCCCAGGCCCACAGGCCCAGCACGATCAACAACAGGTGGGCGACCAGGAAGCCGATCCCGTAGCGCAGGAAGTGGAAGGCGTGGCCGCGCATCGCCGAGGGCGTGCGCTTCATCCCCATGCCGAGCGGCTGAACAGGTAGCCGCGGCCACGCACGGTCTTGATCCGTTCCGGCTGCTCGGGGTTGTCGCCCAGTTTGCGGCGCAGGCGCGAGATGCGGGCATCGATCGAACGGTCCAGGCCGTCGAAGGCGATCCCGCGCAGGCCGCGCAGCAGCGCGTCGCGGTCCAGGATCTGGCCGGCGTTGCTGGCCAGCAGGAACAGCAGGTCGAACTCGGCCGTGGTCAGCTCCAGCAGGCTGCCCTGCAGGTGCACGTTGCGGGTGGACGGGTCGATGTTCAGCTCGCCGAAGCGCAGGCTGCCGTCGCGCGGTTCGACCCGGCGGTGGCGGCGCAGGTGGGCGCGCAGCCGCGCCAGCAGCACCCGCGGTTCGATCGGTTTGCCGATGTAGTCGTCGGCCCCCAGCTCAAGTCCCAGAACCTGGTCGATGTTGTCGGTGCGGGCGGTCAGCACGCAGATGATGCCGTCATAGTGGGGCCGGATCTGCCGACACACTTCGAAACCATCCTGGTCGGGCAGGCCGACATCGAGCAGCACCAGGGCTGGCTTCTCGGCCAGGATGCGGGCCACTGCGCGCTCGCCGCTACGCTCGTGGGCCACCTGGTAGCCATGCCGTTGCAGGTAGTCACTGACCATCGTTCCCAGGCGGGCATCGTCTTCGACCAGTACGATATCCAGCATTTCCAAGGCCTCCGTGGACGCAAACGTACCGCCACGGCACGAGCGCGGCGATGCTATCCCAGCCTGCGGGCCGACCGGGTACAGCGGGTGGGCGCCATTCAGCCGGGGTTGCTGGCGCTGGGGCCGCGCTTCAGGCCTGGCAACAGCTTGGCGTTGAGCATAGCCCGAGGCTGTTACAAAGCGTTACCTTCGTGATACGGCGGGTGACGATCGCTGACAGCAAAGCGACTGACGCCGCGCGGCCCGGCGCCGAGCATGGAGTCTCCTCCGCTCCGCGTGCCGTCCCCATGTCGCCCGCCGCCTCTTGCCTGCTGAACCCGTCCCGCCGCCGCCAGTGCGGAGGCTCCCGATGAGCGGCGTGGTCGGGGCCTGGTTGCCGCCCGCCGAGGACGAGCAGCTGCTGCAGCAGCTGGCACCGATGCTGCGGGCGCTGCAGCAGCGTGGGCGTGGCCGCATCGGCTACTGGACCGACGCCGAGGCCGGCCTCGCGCTGGGCCACTGCCGGGCGCCGACCGATACGCCGTTGCAGCCGCTGAGCTCGGGCTGCGGTCGCTACGTGCTGTGCCTGGACGGCCGCCTGTACAACCGCGCTGACCTGCAGGCGCAGTTGCGCGATCTGCCACGCAGCTGCAGCGATGCACGGCTGCTGCTGCAGGCGATCGTCGAATGGGGCGTGCAGCGGGCGCTGGCGCGTATCGAGGGCGCCTTTGGCTTCAGCGTCTGGGACCGCGAGTCGCGCGTGCTGTGGCTGGCCCGCGACCCGGTGGGCGAGCGGCCGCTGTATTACGGCTGGTACCAGGGCCAGTTCCTGTTCGCCTCGGAGTTGAAGGCGCTGCAGGCCTTCGCCGGGTTCGCACCGAGCATCGACCAGGATGCGCTGAGCCTGCTGCTGCGCCACGACTATGTGCCGGCGCCGCACACCATCTACCGCGGCATCCACAAGCTGATGGCGGGCGCGATGCTGCGCATCGATCTCAGCGACCATGCCGCGGGTTGCTCCAGCCAGGCCGCGCAGGGGGGCGCGCGTTACTGGTGCGCACGCGAAGCGATGCAGAGTGCACTGCAGGAGCCGCAGCAACCGGCGCCGAGTCTGGAACAGGCCACCGACCAGCTTGAGGCGGTACTTCAGAAAGCCATCGCTTCACGCATGCACTCGCCGCTGGCCTGTGGCGCGTTCCTGTCCGGTGGCACCGACTCCTCGCTGGTGACGGCGATGATGCAGGCCCAATCCACCCTGCCGATCGAAGCATGGACGGTCGGCTTCGACGATCCGGGACATGACGAGAGCGACTGGGCGTCGCAGGTCGCGCGTCACCTGGGGGTGCAGCACCACCTGCACCGCATGGATGCGCGCCAGGGCCTGGACCTGCTGCAGCGCCTGCCGCAGGTCTGGTGCGAGCCTTTCGCCGACGCCTCGCAGCTGCCGACGCTGCTGGCCAGTGAACTGCTGGGGGCGCGCAAGCCGGTGGCACTGACCGGTGACGGTGGCGATGAACTGTTCTTCGGCCACCCCAGCTATGGCCGCGCGCTGCGCAATGCGCGCCTGTGCGGTGGCTTGCCGGACTGGGTACGCGACCTGGCGCGGCGCAGCGGCAATCGCTTGAACGCCGAGCGTGGTCGCCTGGGTGGATGGCGTGCATTGGTGGCCGAGGTTGCTGCCAACGATGTGGAAGGCCACTACCTGCAGCGGGTGACCCGCTGGCGGCAGCCGGCGCAGGTGGTGCTGGGCGCGCGTGAACCGGTGACGATCTTCCAGCAGCAGGACTCGGCGCTGCCGGCCGAGGCGCGCATCCAGCTGCTGGATTTCCGCATGGACCTGGCCGAGGGCATCCTCGCCAAGGTTGACCGCGCGGGCATGGCGGCGGGCGTTGAAACCCGCGCGCCACTGCTGGACATGGAGGTGGTGCGACTGGCCTGGCGCCTGCCGCAGCACCTGAAGTACCACGATGGCGAACACAAACTGATTCTGAAGCACCTGTTGGCACGCTACCTGCCCGAGCCGCTGGTGTACCGTCCCAAGCGCGGCTTTGGCCCGCCGATGGCGCGCTGGCTGGCCAGTCCGTTGCGCGATTGGGCGGAGGCGCTGCTGGACCCGCAGCTGCTTCGCAATCAGGGCTGTTTCGATCCGGCACGCGTGCGCGGCATCTGGGAAGCGTTCCTGCGCGGCGAGCGCAAGTGGCACACGCACCTGTGGAACGTGTTGATGTTCCAGGCGTGGCACCAGCACTGGCACGGCGGTCGCGGGCGCTGAGGTTCCTTCGCGGTGTGTTCTGCGTGGCGCGTGGCGGATTCGTTCTGCGCGGCGCAGGGCGGAGGCCCTTGCGTACGAATGTCCTCCGGCGCCGGCCGTTGGCCGTCACCTCCTCCTTTACTTCGTACGCAAGGGCCTCCGCCCTGCGTTCGGAGTTCGTCGGCGCGTCATTGAAAGGTTGCCGCGAGCACTGTGCTCTACCCACCGCACGCCGAGCCTCGTCGGGGCGGGCAGGGGTCTGGGCAAAGTAAAGGAGGAGGTGACGGCCAACGGCCGGCGCCGGGGGACATTTGCCCAGGCCCCTGCCTGTCTCGGCGGGGCCCCTCAGCTCGCAGAGACATCGGACGAAGACGCACTTCGGAATCCGAACACCAGGCAAAAAAAGACCCGGCAGAGGGAGGGATCTGCCGGGTCCGGATTGCGTGGGGGGAGGGACCCACGCAATGAGCGTTGCGTCGCGTCAGTGGTTGCTCGCGTCCGCCGTTGATTCGTTGTAGCCCTGCACCAGTTCGGACCACGCTTTGCTGGCCTGCAGGCCAAGACCGACCACATCCTGCTGGGCCCGGCCCAGCCGCTGCAGGTTGTCCTGCCACAGCTGTGCGCCCTTGTTGAGCATCCCGGCCGCGTCGTCGCTGCGGGCCAGTTCACCCAGCCAGCCGCCGGTCGCGGTCAGGTTGCGCTCCATCGCCTTCAACTGCACGCCGAACATGCTTTCCGCGTTCTCCAACGCCAACCGGTTCGCACGCGTTGCCGCGGCGGCGAGCTGGCGGGTGGCATCACTGAAGCGATCGCTGAAGGCGGCGGCCATGGGGGCATCAGGGAGTGGCTTGATGCAATGCAGCATACGCCCTTGATGCGGCAATGCAACAAAAATAACAAAGGCGCTCAGGGCGCCTTTGAAAAAGCTTTAAGATCAATGGGTTGATCAGGACGTCGGACCGCGGTAGCGGCAGCCGGAGGTGCAGGTTTCGTGCACGGTGATCTCGCTCAGCGCCGGCAGGCTGGGCTTGAGTTCATTCCAGATCCACACCGCCAGGTTCTCGCTGGTCGGGTTCTCCAGGCCGGGGATGTCGTTGAGGTAGTGATGGTCCAGGCGGTCATAGATCGGCTGGAAAGCCGCCTTCACGTCGCCGAAGTCCATGATCCAGCCAGTCTGCGCGCCGGGCTCGCCCTCGACCTTCAGTTCCACCCGGAACGAGTGGCCGTGCAGGCGCGCGCACTTGTGCCCCGGCGGCACGTTGGGAAGGCGGTGCGCCGCCTCGAGCATGAAGACTTTGAAGATTTCCATGGCGCAATTGTACGCCGCAGGCGGCCCGGCAGCCTGAGCGGACGTTGGTCTTCCGTGAAGTTACTCTTTCCATCCGGATGAAGAGATGATAGTTTCTCTTATATCCGTATGAAGAGATGTTATTGGCCGGGCGCCGGCCAGGCATGGACTACTGCGGAACTTCGTCGTCCTCACCACCTCCCCCACATCGTCATGCCCAAGCACACCCTGCTCGTGGCGGCCCTGGCCGTCGCTCTGGCCGCGCCTTTGTCCGCCGCCGCCGAAACCTCCACCGACGCCGTTGGCGACGCCAATACCCTGGCCGCCGTGCGCGTCACCGGTTCCAACATCAAGCGCACCGATACCGAGGCCTCCAACCCGGTGCAGGTGATCGGTCGCCAGCAGCTGGAACAGACCGGCAAGGCCACCGTGGCCGACGTGCTGCGTTCGATCTCGGCCAACACCGGCAACGCCGCCAACGAAACCACCAACAACGGCTGGGCCTCCGGCTCGGCCGGCATCGGCCTGCGCGGCCTGTCGCAGAAGAACACGCTGGTGCTGCTCAACGGCCGCCGCCTGGCCAACTACGGCTTCCCGGCCGGTGGCCTGTCCGACACCTTCGTCGATCTCAACGCGTTGCCGCTGGTCGCGGTCGAGCGCATCGAAGTGCTCAAGGACGGCGCCTCGGCGGTGTACGGCTCCGACGCCGTGGCCGGCGTGGTCAACATCATCACCCGGCAGAACTTCGAAGGCGCCGAGATCGGCGGCAGCTTCGGCGGTGCCGACCAGGGCGGCCTGCACGAGCAGAACCTGAAGTTCGTCGGCGGCCTCGGTGATCTCGACACCGACGGCTACAACATCCTCTTCAGCCTGCAGGGTTACAACCGCGAGCGCCTGGACCAGGACGAGCGCAACCTGACCCGCAGTGGCATCTACACCGACAAGCCCGGTGGCCGCTGGAACGGCTGGTCGGCCAAGGGCGCGCGCTACCTCATCAACGGCGTGTCGGTGCCGATGCTCGACGCCAACGGCAACTGCCCGGCCGGCAGCACCCGCGTTGCCAGCGCGCCGATCGATGGCCGGTCCGGTGACACCTGCGGCTTCAACCAGGCGCCGTTCACCACGCTGATCCCCTCGACCAAGCGTTACCAGGCCTATGCCAACGGCACCTTCCGCCTGAACGACAACGTCGAGGCCTTCGGCGAAGTGCTGTACAGCCAGATCAAGAGCGCCGCCTGGTTCGGCAGCAGCCCGTTCTTTACCCTGGAAAGCGGCCGCTTCGCGTTGAACGCCAACAGCGGCCTGGCCGAGCCGGTGTCGTCGCTGCTGCCGGCCAGCAATCCGTACAACCCGTACGGCCGCGCGATCCCGATCGAGTACACCTTCTTCGACCTCGGCGGCACGATCAAGACCAACCGTTCCACCGCCTATCGCGGCGTGTTCGGCCTGCGTGGCACCACCGCGTCGTGGGATTGGGAAGTGGCCGCGTTCGGCGCACGCAGCAGCGAGCGCGAGAGCGTGTCCGGCGGCTTCGCCAATCGCTGGGCGCTGGCCGACGCGCTGGCCACCGGCAGCTACAACCTGCTGAATCCGGCGGCCACGCCGCAGTCGGTGCGCGATTCGATCAACATCGCCACGCTGCGCCCGGCCGAGTCGAAGCTGCAGGGCGTCGACGCGAAGATCTCCGGCAGTCTGGGCCACACCTGGGCCGGCGAGATCGGCTTCGCCGCTGGTGCCGAGTGGCGCCGCGAGAAGCTCGATTCCAACAACCCGTGGCAGATCGATGCCGGCCTGCAGGTGCGCCCGGCCATTGCCGAAGTGCATGGCCAGCGCCAGGTCAGTGCCGCCTACGCCGAAGTGAACGTGCCGCTGGCCTCGACGCTGGAGCTGTCCGCCGCCGCGCGCGCCGACCACTACGACGATTTCGGCGATGCATTCTCGCCGAAGATCGGCCTGCGCTGGCAGCCCCTGGATGTCCTGCTGGTGCGTGCGTCCGCTTCCAAGGGCTTCCGCGCACCGTCGCTGTCGGAAAACTCCAACAGCACCAGCATCGCCTATGGCAGCGTGGTTGATCCGCGTGATCCGGACGTGCCGGGCTCGCGCCAGAACCCGACCTTCTTCACCGTCGGTAACAACGCACTGAAGCCGGAGCGAACCAAGAGCGTGAACTTCGGCGTGGTGCTGTCACCGTGGGCCAACACCAACCTGAGCGTGGACTATTACCGCATCCAGCTGGACAACCTGGTGGGCACCAACAATACCCAGACCCTGGTCAACGACAACGTGGCTGGCGCGGTGCAGCGCGATGAGCGCGGCAAGCTGCAGGCGGTCTACAACCGCTACCAGAACCTGAGCGAGCTGAAGACCTCGGGTATCGACGTCGAACTGCGCCAGCGCATCCCGACCGCGGCGCTGGGTGACTTCACCGTGTCCTCGGCCTATACCCACGTGCGCGACTACCGTCGCCCGACCGTGGTCGGTGGCCCGCTGGTCGACTACGCCGGCAGCAACCTGGGCGCGACCCTGCCCAAGGACAAGGCCACCACCACGCTGGACTGGAAGTACGGTGATTTCAACGCCGCAGTAACCTGGTACTACACCAGCAGCTACCGCCAGGAAGCCAGCACCGCAGCCAAGGCCGTGCAGCAGCGCGTCGGCAGCTATAGCCAGTACGACCTGTACCTGGGCTACACCGGCATCGACAAGCTGACGCTGTATGCCAAGGTGCAGAACCTCGCTGACAAGACGCCGCCGTACGACGCTTCGTTCCCGGGCATCCGCGCGCCATACGACTTCAGCCAGTACGACCTGCGCGGCCGCTACTTCACGCTGGGCTTCGATTACCGCTTCTGATCCATCCGCTGCGGCCGGTTTCTTCAGGGAGCCGGCCGCGCGACCGTCTGCCGTTGTGTCCTGGGGAGTCACCGTGTCCTTGCATCGTCGTGCCGTTCTTCCGTTGCTGATCGCCGCCGCCACCGCACTGTCCTGCCCGCAGCCAGCGCAGGCACAGAGTGCGTACTTCTTCCCGCAGGCCGTCGACGCGGCCGCGTTCGATACGTCCATTCCCACACCCGAGCAGTTCCTCGGCTACCCGATCGGCAGCCGTTACACCCGGCACGACCAGCTGGTGGCGTACTTCCAGGAACTGGCGAAACGCTCGGACAAGATCAGCGTGCGCGAGATCGGCCGCAGTTACGAGGGCCGCCCGTTGCTGATCGCCACGGTAACCGCTGCCGGCAACCACGCGCGGTTGGAACAGATCCGCCAGCAGCACGCGACCCTGGTCGATCCGGCGCAGCCGCGCAGTGCGGCGGGCGACAGCCCGGTGGTGGTGTGGCTGGGTTACAGCGTGCATGGCAACGAGACCTCCAGCGCCGAGGCGGCGATGCTGACCGCCTACTACCTGGTGGCCAACCGCAGTGCCGAGACCCAGCAATGGCTGCAGCAGGCGGTGGTGCTGTTCGACCCGGCGCAGAATCCGGACGGTCGCGATCGCGCCGCCAACTGGCACAACGCGTGGGCCTCCGATCCGGCCTCGGCCGACCCGGCTGACAAGGAGCACGTCGAGCCGTTCCCGCAGGGCCGCACCAACCACTACTTCACCGATCTCAACCGCGACTGGCTGGCCCTGACCCAGCAGGACTCGCGGCCGAAGGTGGAGGTGTTCCACCAGTGGTACCCGAACGTGCAGATCGACTTCCACGAAATGGGCAAGGACAGCACGTACTACTTCGAGCCTTCGCCGAAGAGCATGCACAGCCCGTTGATTCCGGCGCCGTCGTACGAGTTCAACAAGACCCTGGCCAAGTACCACGCGCAGGCGCTGGATGCCTTGGGTTCGCTGTACTACACCGGCGAGAATTTCGACAACTTCTCGCCGGTGTACGGCTCGACCTATCCGGACTTCCACGGCGCGGTCGGCGTCACCGTCGAGCAGGCCAGTTCACGTGGCCGCGTGCAGGAATCGGTGAATGGCCTGCTGACCTTCCCGTTCACCATCCGCAACCAGGTCGCCACCGGGCTGGGCACGGTGCGTGGTGCAGTGGCCGAGCGCAGTGGCCTGTTCGACCTGCAGAAGCAGTTCTTCCAGAGCGCGTTGAAGCAGGCCGCACAGCAGCCGGTGAAGAGCTTCGTGTTCGGCGACGCGCACGATCCGGCACTGACCCGTCGCCTGCTGGAACTGTTGCTGCTGCATCGCATCGAGGTACGTGCGCTGGAGCGTGCAGTCACCGTCGATGGGCAGCGCTTCGATGCCGGCAGCGCCTACGTGGTGCAGGTGCAGCAGGCGCAGTTCCGCCTGGTGCATTCGATCTTTGCCGAGACACCGCCGATCAAGGGGGATGTGTTCTACGGCAGCACCAGCTATGCGATCGCACCGGCCTACGGCGTGGCTTTCGCCGGCAGCCGTAGCCGTATCGAGGGCGGCGCACGCGTGACTGCGTTGCCGGCGCAGCAGGGCGCGGTGCTGGGTGGTCAGGCCGGGTTCGCCTACGCGATCGACTGGCGCGACTACAACGCCGGGCGCGCGCTGGCCGCGCTGCAGGGCAAGGGTGTGAGCGCACGTGCGGCATTCCAGCCGTTCACCACGGCGACCGCGCAGGGCGACGTCAGCTTCGCCGCCGGCAGCCTGGTGATTCCGGTTGCCGGGCAAACGCTGCAGGGCGCGGCGCTGCTTGAGACAGTGACATCGGCCGCGCGCGAGGCAGGTGTGCAGGTGCACGCGCTGTCCAGTGGCCGCAGCCGCGAAGGCATCGATCTGGGCAGTGACGGCGTCAAGGCGCTGCGCAAACCCGCGGTTGCGCTGGTGATGGGTGAGGGCGTGGCCGCCACCGAGATCGGCTCGGCCTGGTTCCTGCTCGACCAGCAGTTGCATTTGCCTGCCAGCAAGCTGGACCCGCAGCAGCTGGGCAAAGTGTCCCTGGACCGCTACACCACGATCGTGCTGTCCGGGGGGAGCTACACCGGCGTCGATACCACGGCGGTGGCTGCGCTGAAGCGCTGGGTGCAGGCGGGTGGCTCGCTGGTTACCTACGGCAGTGCCTCGAAGTGGGCGATCGAGCAGAAGTTGGCCGACGGCGAGAAGCTCGGCAAGGAAGAAGAGACTGCCGACGAGAGCCGCCGTGCATTCGGTGACCAGCGCGACATCGCCGCGATCGAGCGGGTCAGCGGCAACATCCTGAGCGCCGATGTGGACACCAGTCATCCGCTGGCGTTTGGCGTGCCGCGCCGGCAACTGGCGATCAACAAGGAGAGCACGGTGACGCTGCAGCCGAGCACGAATCCGTTCTCGACGGTGGTACGCATCGACACACCGCCGCGGGTGAATGGCTATCTTTCCGAGCGCAACCGTGCGCGGGTGGCGGGCAGCGCGTGGGTGCTGGTGTCGGCGCAGGGGCAGGGCAACGTGGTGCTGTTTGCCGATGACCCGGCGCACCGCAAGTACTGGCACGGGACGGATCGGCTGCTGATCAACGCGATCTTCTTCGGGAATCTGGTGAATCCGAGTAAAGCGCGGGGTTGAGGCGTTTGGCGCCTTGACTGATGCGTGTGGGGGCGGCCGGGCGGGCTGCGCAGGACACGCCGTAAACCCGTCCTTGGGGGCTCGATGGCGCCATCCATGGCGCCA